>JANLXV010000430.1:0-6966 GCA_031365305.1 Chitinophagaceae bacterium | reverse complement strand
AAAATCACCGGCCTTGTCTTTGCCTTTAAACAACAATGTCAATCGTTGCTTTAGGTCATCAACCGGTTTTGCTTCCTCAAGCGTAGCAAATTTTGGCCGCTGACGTGTCTCATAATCAAACGTCTTCAGGTTTAGTGTGTTGATCTGTTTTTCACCATTTGCAGCAAGAGGCATCTTTTTAAAAAACCCTTGTTTGGTTTTATCACCCAGCCAATTATTATCAACCATTTTTTGCAACCACGATGGAATAGTAAATGTATCCCTTGCTTCATCGTCTTTACAATTGGCAGCAACACCGCCGGCTACCTTAACCAGGGTATCAATACCAACCACATCAGCCGTACGAAAGGTTGCAGATTTTGGCCTTCCGATTACAGGGCCTGTCAAAGCTTCTATGTCATCAACAGTAAGCTCTAACTTTTCCATGATCTGCATAATAGCCATCATACTAAAAACACCAACACGGTTGGCTATAAAAGCCGGTGTGTCCTTACACAACACAGTTGTTTTGCCAAGAATTACATCCCCATAATGCATTAAAAAATCAACAACGGATTGGTCAGTATATTTTGTTGGAATGATCTCCAGAAGTTTAAGATATCTTGGCGGATTAAAAAAATGTGTGCCGCAGAAATGCTTTTTAAAATCGTCGCTCCTGCCTTCAGCCATCAGGTGAATAGGAATACCAGAAGTGTTAGAAGTTATTAAGGTGCCAGGCTTACGAAATTTTTCAACCTCTGTAAAAATGGATTGCTTAATATCAAGCCGCTCTACAACCACTTCAATAATCCAGTCGCAGGATGCTATTTTAAACATATCATCTTCAAAGTTGCCGGTGGTTATCTTTTTTACAGCATCCGGCGTAAACACAGGAGAAGGGTTTGATTTGATTGCGGTAGCCAGAGCATCATTGACTATCTTATTTTTATCAATAGACTTTGCAGAAGAAACATCAACGGGATCTTTTGCAGCAATATCTAATAAAAGAACAGGTAATCCTGCATTTGCGAAGTGGCAGGCGATACGGCTACCCATAACCCCGCTCCCCAGCACAGCGACTTTCGTAATTTTTCTTGATAGCATTTATAATGATTAATTATAAAAAAGCACGTTAATTAAGTCTATGATCAGGTAACGGAGCTGCCGTTATTAACTGATTCTGCAGGGCTAACGAAATGCAGTTTGCCATTGTTATCTTCTGCCATAAGGATCATCCCGTTACTTTCTATACCCCGCATTTTTCGTGGAGCAAGATTAGCAACAACGGTAACCTGTTTGCCAACAATTTCTTCGGGTTTAAAATGCAAGGCTATGCCTGAAACTATTGTTCTTTTTTCAAAGCCCAGATCAATTTCAAGCTTTAATAATTTATCGGCTTTTTCCACTTTTTCTGCCGATAAAATAGTACCTGTTTTTAGATCTATTTTTGAGAAATCATCAAATACAATTTCTGGCTTAACAGCAGCGATTGGCTTTACATCTTCTGGGGAGTTAGTTACACTTTCCATATTTGTTGTTGAACTTTTTGATCTTAATTTTTCCACCTGTTTATTCACAACCTCGTCTTCAATTTTAGTAAATAATAATTCCGGTGCCCTGAGAGAGTAACCAACACTTAATAATTTTCTTTTACCTGCATTTTCCCATTCCAGTATTTTATCTACCACCTTCAACATGTGAATCATCTTTTTAGATGTGTATGGTAAAAACGGGTTAGCCATTATGGCCAAATTTGCAGTTAATTGAAGACAAATATGTAGACAATTGTCAATTTTTTGTTGCGCATCTTTAGTTATTGCCGCAGCTTCATCAACAGATTTTGCTAAAATCCACGGCTGTTTATCCTGTAAATATTTATTGCCTTTACGGGCAAGGTCTATCACCTCATAAAGCGCATCTCTAAATTTAAATTGTTCCAAAAGTGTTTCAATATTCCTTTTAGAAATCTCAGTGTCTCCGAACATCGCTTCATCAGCAGCATCTGCAATCTCGCTATGTAAAACAGGCACTTTGCCGTTGCATAATTTATGCATTAAGACCATGGTACGGTTTACAAAATTGCCGAAGATGGCTACGAGTTCATTATTAGTTCTGTCCTGGAAATCTTTCCAGGTAAAATCATTGTCCTTTGTCTCAGGCGCATTGGCGCAAAGTACATAACGCAGCACATCCTGCTGGCCGGGGAAATCATTTAAATAATCATCAACCCAAACGGCCCAATTGCGGCTTGTAGATACTTTGTCGCCTTCTATATTTAAAAATTCATTGGCAGGCACATTATCAGGCAACACTAAATTGCCATGTGCTTTAAGCATTGCAGGAAAAATAATGCAATGAAAAACAATATTATCCTTACCAATAAAATGCACGAGTTTGGTTTCTTCATCGCACCAATATTTTTCCCAATCTTTAGTAAGTTCTTTTGTTGCGGAGATGTAGCCAATAGGTGCATCAAACCAAACATACAATACCTTGCCTGTGCGGTTGGTTTCCTCCCCACCGGGGAGGGCAGGAGGGGCTGGCACTTTAATGCCCCAGGTGCTATCCCTTGTCATAGCCCGTGGCTGTAAACCATTATCCAGCCAGCTTTTACACTGCCCGTATACATTATTTTTCCACTCTTTATGTTCTTCTAAAATCCATTGTTTTAAAAAGGGTTCATAATTCTGCAAAGGAAAATACCAATGCGTTGTTTTGCGTTTTACCGGGATGGCATCACTTAATGTGCTTTTGGGATTTATAAGTTGTTCAGGACTTAACGATGAACCGCATCTTTCACATTGATCGCCATAAGCATTAGGATTACTGCAAACCGGGCAGGTGCCGGTAATGTAACGGTCGGCTAAAAAGGTTTGCCTTACTTCATCATAAAACTGCTCCGTTTCCTTTTCCTCAAACAAACCTTTATTATACAAGGTTGTAAAAAAATCAGAAGCAGTTTTATGGTGAATGGGATTTGATGTACGTGAATAAATATCAAAAGAAATGCCCATGCCGGCAAAGCTGTTTTTAATAAGCGCATGAAATTTATCTACCACCTGCTGCGGTGTAGAATTTTCTTTCATAGCCCTGATAGTGATAGGCACACCATGTTCATCGCTGCCGCAAACAAATTTTACATCTTTCTGCTGCGCTCTCAAATACCGTACATAAATATCGGAAGGCAAATAACAACCCGCCAGGTGGCCGATATGTACAGGCCCATTTGCATAAGGCAAAGCTGCAGTTACCAGGTATCGCTTAAAATTTTTCATCTTTTTTTCGACAGTCTTTAATCTTCTACCATCAATCTTTAAAAGATTTAAGGAGGACAAAAGTACCTTAATACCGCCATCCGGCAAATGCTATAGATTTTAGAATAACTTTAATTGATGTGCCGAAAGATTCAAAACTTCAAAAGGGCTTACTATGACCATTCCTCCCTATCTAAAAAAAAATGATACCATAGGTATATTATGCCCTTCCGGGTATATGCCCATTGAAAAAACATTACAGGCACAACAATCATTTGCTGAGTGGGGGTTTAAAATACAATTAGGCTCAACCGTAGGCAAACAGTATAAATATTTTTCAGGCGATGATGAACAGCGTTTACAGGATCTTCAGCAGATGCTTGACGATAAAAATATTAAAGCTATTTTTTGTGCAAGAGGCGGTTATGGCTTATCAAGAATTATTGACAGGCTGTCTTTTAAAAAACTAAAAAAGTCACCGAAATGGATCATAGGCTTTAGCGACATTACAGTACTGCACTATCACCTGCTTGCCAGGCTTAACATCGCCTGTCTTCATGCACCGATGGCGGCGGCATTCAATAATCATGGCTATAAAAATATTTATATTCATAGTCTTAAAGAAAGTCTTTTGGGGAAGCTTTCCAGATATCACGCTTCAACACATCTCTTTAATAAAACAGGTAAAGCTAAAGGCAGGTTAGTTGGGGGTAATTTATCAATTATTGCGCATTTAACGGGAACGGCTTCAGAGGTTAAAACAAAAGGAAAAATTTTGTTTATTGAAGATGTTGGCGAATACATTTATAATGTTGACCGCATGTTATACCAACTGAAAAGAAGCGGGCAACTTAAAGAGCTTGCGGGGCTTATTGTTGGCGGATTTACTGATATGAAGAATACTACCATACCTTACGGGCAATCTGCTGAAGAGGTGATCAGGGATATGGTTCAGGAATATAATTATCCTGTGTGCTTTAATTTCCCTGTAAGTCATGATACAGAAAACTTCGCTTTAAAGTGTGGGTTAAAACATGAGCTTACTGTTAATAATAATAAAGTAATGCTTGCTGAAATGCAGGACTGATATATTTGTACGATGAAGTTTACGGTAATACGGTTTTTAAAATCCACATTTATAAGATTAAGACTTCACGTGCTGTTTGCACCGCTTGAAAGTTTTTTTATACAATTAGCTTATCTCTCCAAACTATCAAAATGGGCTACTCAACAGTCTATTACAGGCAATGATTTTGTAAGCAAATGGGATTATAATAAACGATATATTTTATACCAAAACGTTTTTAATAAAGAGCAGTTAGGCTGCGCAATCAATTATCTTGAATTTGGCGTGGCCGATGGTTACTCTTTCAAATGGTGGCTAAAACAAAATTCTAATCCAGCGTCAAGGTTTTATGGGTTTGACACCTTTACCGGCTTACCCGAGGATTTTGGGCCATACAAAAAAGGTACATTTAATAATAACAATAAAGTGCCTGATATTGATGATAGCAGAGGGGAATTTTTCCAGGGCTTATTTCAGCAAACACTGCCGGAATTTATTAGAACCTTTAATGCTTCCACCAGAATGGTTTTAATGCTGGATGCAGATCTTTACTCATCCACCTTATTTACTTTAGCAACACTTGCGCCTTATTTAAAAAATGGTGATATCATCTTTTTTGATGAGTTTGTAGTGCCAACACATGAGTTTATGGCCTATAAAAATTTCATTGATAGTTTTTATTTTAATCTTGAGCCTATAGGTGCTGCAAACAATTATTATTTTGTTGCTTTTAAAGTTATTCTTCCTGCCTGATTAGGAGTTTAGGTATATCAATCATCAATAATCATCTGGGTAAATACGCACTGGCTTTTTTTCATGCACAGGCGTAACTATCAAAGGAAATTTTTCAACTGTCACATTGCTCTGCTCAAGGCCAAAACCTCTTTCTTCACTGAGACTTTTAGCCTTTAGCCAAAAGTGGAACCTCATAATAAGCCTTTCAAAAAAAGGCAACTCATTATCTTGGGAAAGAAATTTCTCCATCACCATAAACTCAAAGTCCCCCACAACATTATTGCGTTGTAGACTTTCATACCGGCTTATAATATTTATTTCTTTGTTAGCCACCATATCTTCTACAACATTCCGAAATATGCTATTGATACGTGGCTCCATCCTGAAACCTAGGCGAAACTCTACCCTAATTACTTCGTTTGGGATAATAGTGTCAACAGTGTATTCATGTGTATAAGGATCATCAGTGGTATCCACATGAACAAACCAGTATATATCTGCCCGTTTAGGCTTACGGTTCAGTATGGAGTAAATAATTTTATGCTCAATCTCCTTAGGATTGTTTGCACTGGTTAGGTACACCAAATGCGTAGCATATTTGGTAATAGAATTGTCATTGCTTAATTCCTGTAATAAAGGCAGGTATTGCTCAAGGCGAACAAATTCCACATACCTGTTCTTAATTTTCCTGGCTCTAAACCAAACATACATCACGGCAAAGAGAGCACCACCAACTATCAGTGTAACAAAACCACCATGTGGAAACTTATCTAAATTTGCGAGGAGAAAACTTACCTCGATAGTTAAGTATACTGTAAGATATAGATAGATGAGAAATACATTGGTGCGCTTGGAAATTAAATAGTTGGCAAAAAGCATAGACGTAGCCAACATACATAAAGTTATAGCCAGGCCATAAGCAGCTTCCATATTTGATGATGACCTGAAGTATAAAGTAATGCCGCAACAGCCTACAAACAAAACAGCATTAATGCCCGGTATAAATAACTGTCCTCGTTCTTCTGATGGATAGCGTATCCGCATTTTAGGCCAAAGGTTAAGACGCATACTTTCACTGATTAACGTAAAGGAGCCGCTTATGAGTGCCTGGCTGGCAATGATGGCTGCAACTGTAGCAATTACAATCCCAATAATTTTAAATTCCTGCGGCATAATGCCATAAAAAGGATTAAAGCCGCTATCTATAATTTTCTTGGTATACGTTTCCCCAATATGATTTTTTAAGAGCCATGCACCCTGTCCCAGGTAATTAAGAATTAAAGCAGATTTTACAAAGATCCATGACATTCGAATGTTGCCTCTGCCGCAATGACCGAGGTCGCTATACAAAGCTTCTGCTCCTGTTGTACATAGAAATACTGCACCTAGAATAAGAAAGCCTTTTGGATAAGTGGTAAGCAAATGAATACCATAATAAGGGTTAAAAGCTTTGAAGATATATAAGCCATCAAAAATATGCATAACGCCAAGAGTAGCTAACATTAAAAACCATACACACATAATTGGACCAAACATTTTACCTATGTAGGCTGTACCAAACTGCTGTGCAAAAAATAATACAACCAAAATACCTATTACAATGCCAATAATCATATTATCAGTTATATGACTTAAAAGTGGTATTTGCTTTAACCCTTCCACTGCGGAAGTAACAGAAATTGGTGGTGTGATCATACCGTCAGCTAATAAAGCCGCACCTCCTAACATGGCAGGTACAACCAGCCATTTTTTTTGTCGCCTCACCAATGTATATAAACTGAATATGCCGCCTTCACCCCTGTTGTCTGCCTTTAAGGTAAGTATAACATACTTAACAGTAGTTTGTAAAGTGAGCGTCCAGATTATACAGGATAGACCACCAAGAATAAGCCTTGGCTCTATAATTTTGTCTCTGATAATAGCATTAAAAAC
>JANLXV010000143.1:0-5516 GCA_031365305.1 Chitinophagaceae bacterium | reverse complement strand
TGCGGTTTTTTTGAAGATTCCCTGATACATAAAACCGGTTCTAAAACTACTTTGTGATTGAGGACAGTTTCCATTTTTTGAGTTTTTATCAGTTGCAGCAACAGTTTAAAAGCTTCTTCCCCCATTTGCACAGTTTGCTGTTCTACGGATGATAAAGAAGGGGTAATGTGTTCATCAAAGTTTTCATTAGCAAAGCCGATCACCCCAAAATCCTGCGGGATGTTTATACCATTTTTCTTTAAGCCTTTTATTAAGCCTAATGCTGAAAAATCTTCCACGGCAAATGCGGCATCAGGCGGTATAGGCAGAGTCAAAAAATAATCAGCAGCCTGCTGGCACATCTCAATGGAAAGGTCGCCCTGGAAAATATATGCCGGATTCATCTTCATACCGTTATCTTTTAAAGCCGCTTTATACCCATTCAATCGTTCGCTGCATATTTTTAAATGTTGTGGCCCCGAAACATGCGCTATTCTTTTATAACCCATTTCTATAAGGTGGCTGGTAGCCATATAACCGCCTTTAAAATCATCTACCTCAACAGATGGTATTTCAAGCTGGTCATTTGAGCGATCAAAAAATACCAGTGGTACATTTTTTTTCCTGAGTTCAGCAAAGTGGGTAAGGTCTTCACTTTCCAGTGCAATGGATGCCAGAATGCCATCTACTCTTGCACCGAGAAAAGTATCTATGGCATTTTTTTCCAACAGCGTTGTTTCTTCTGACTGGCAAAGGATAATACTATAACCGTTTTTACCTGCCATGTTCTGAATGCCATGCACAACAGAACCAAAAAAGTTGACACGGGCACTTGGTATTATTACACCTATCGTATGGGATTTACCTGAGCGTAAAGAAGAAGCAAGGCTGTTTCTTCTGTATTTCATCGCAAGAGCTTTATCCTGCACAAGCTGCTTTGTTTTTTTACTTATCCTGGGATGATTATTCAAAGCCCTGGATACAGTAGCAGTCGTTAGTTTAAGTTCCCGTGCAATGTCGCTGATTGTAATTCTTATTGACAATGTGCAATCGTATGCACAAATTTTATTAAATTAATTGAAATAGCCAAAAAAATTTAACAATGCTTTATAATTCTTTTAAATATTATAATTAGTAATTCCCGGTACGGCCACTGCATATAAGCCGTTGGCATCAGGAAGCAATGGTGGTTTTGTATCCCATGTGTAAGAAGTTGGATGTAGGTCAATACCCGAGTTTATGGCTTTATCCCAGTTAACAACCTGGCCGCTGTAGGTTGCCATTCTTCCAAAGATGGATGTCATAGTACTATAAGCGCCTCTTTCTGCATCAGCAAATTTGTACTCCCCTTTAGCAATAGCAGCAAATAGCTCATCATGCTCTGTCTGGTAAGGATTATTCTCACTTTTCTTATCAAATTGATAAAGCACTTTACCACTGCGATCAACAATGCTTGCATCTCCGGCCTTTATCTTTCCTTTTGTGCCGATAAGCAATTCATCAACCTTGCTCATGGTTTTGGGTATATGCCTGCATTGGCTGTTTAAAATACTTCCATCAGCATACTCAAACTCTACATAATGATGATCAAAAATTTCCCCATAGTCTTTTCCCTTTCTTACTTCTCTACCGCCCATGCCCTGCGCTTTAACCGGGTAGCCTCCTTTGAACCAGTTGATCACATCAATATTATGAATATGCTGTTCGGTGATATGATCTCCACAAAGCCAGTTAAAATAATACCAGTTGCGCATCTGGTATTCCATTTCGGTCTGGCCTTCTTTACGGGGATGAACCCAAACACCATCGTTGTTCCACCAGGCCTGAGCTGAGGTGATATCTCCGATAAGCTCTTTTCTTTTATATAATTCCCTGTAGGAATTCTGGTAATGGCGCTGAAGACCGACAACTACATTTAATTTTTTTTGTTTGGCAATTTTTGCAGCAGCAAGAACTCTTTGAATGCCTGCCGGATCAGTGGCCACAGGCTTTTCCATAAAGATTTGTTTGCCTTGTTTTACGGCTTCCTCAAAATGTATCGGCCTAAAACCCGGCGGCGTTGTCAGGATCACAACATCAGCAAGCGGAATGGCCTTCATGTAAGCATCAAAACCTGCAAACTTGCGTTCTTCAGGCACATCAATGCGGGCTTTTAAATTCCCGGGCACGCCGGTTATGTCTGAGGCATCCTCTGCATTGATGGTATTGTAACAACCATCCAGTCTATCTTTAAAAGCATCGGCCATAGCAACCAGCTTTACATTTTGTTTGGTCATTAAAGCCTGTGTAATGGCGCCGGTTCCTCTGCCTCCACAACCTACCAAAGCAATTTTTATAACGTCATCAACGCCGGAAAAATAATTCACTTTTGATAACATTGGCATGGCTAAAATGCCGCCTGCAGCAAGAGAAGTTTGTTTTACAAAATCTCTGCGGGATGTGTTGTTGTTCATGATCTTTTGATTTTTATAGCAAGAAATAATTTGAATATTTATTTGCCAAGGTATAACTTAAAAAATGATTCAGCTTCAGCAGCTGTGGGTTGTTTTACGGGTTTTACAATTCTAAATCCTACAAAAGGCGCATCAGCATTCCACCAACGGCTTTTGGGTATTTGCGGATCACGCCTGTTCCATATCAGATCAGATTTAAGACGATCTGCACTTCTCACATGTATGGCATCATCCTCATAATTTCCACCTCTAACTGTTCTCGGATGCCTGGCTGTGGGTAGTTTTAATGGGTTTGAAGATGTGTCGCTTAAGGTGTTGTAGAAATTTTCATCATATTGATCAAGCGTCCATTCGGCAACATTACCCAGCATATCAAATAGTCCCCATGCGTTTGGCAAAAGTTCGCCAACCTTATGGTAATGGCCACCGCTATTACCTGCATACCACGTATATTCTTTTAATTTAGAAGAATCATTTCCGAATGGATAAATTGTTACAGAGCCTGCCTTACAGGCATATTCCCATTCAGCTTCTGTAGGCAACCTGTAAAATTCACTAGTTTTATTATATAACCAGCGGCAATACATTAACGCCCCGAATTGCTGCATACTGTTAGCGGGATACCCGGAAGTTTTACCCATGCTTAGCGTGAGATCTATGTAAGGTGGGCTTGGCCTGGTTACGGCATCTACAGGTGAGTTAAGGCTGGTGGATTCATCTCTCATAAATGTTTCATATTCTTCATAAGTCACTTCATACCTGCCAATATAAAAGGACTCAATTGTAACTTTTCTTGCAGGCTGCTCATCTTTTTCACTCATCAATACATTTGATTTACTGCCTAATTCAAAACTTCCCGCAGGAATTTTTATAAGCGTAAAAATCTGTGAAGTGCCGGGGAGGATGCGCTGGATAGTATCGTTTCTATCTTGCGAAAAAGCATTGGAGAAGATGACAAAAAGAAATAAAAAAATAAACTTCATTATCAGGATGAATTAAACAAACGGCATTAACGGCAAATTAATAAAAGTATAAAAGCAAAGGCTTTAGTTATTTTATTTTATCAAAATAGGGGTTAAAATTTTGTGTTGAGCCAATTCTAAGTTTATCGTTTTTGTACCACGTGATATATAGTGCTGCACCTGCACGCCGAGCTACCCGTTTTGCTTTATGAATTGACAGTATACTGCAAGCCGATGCCAGCCAATCTGCGGTTGCACCATCTTTTGCAATAATCGTTACATTCCTGCTAAAGGTAACGCCATAGCCTGTTTCAGGATCTATAATATGAGAATATTGTTTGCCTTTATAATTGATGTGTTGATAAGTGGCGCCCGAAGTTGCTACGGCCTTATTGGATACTAAAATATTTTTTTTCGCATGTAAAATCTCACTTCGCGGTAAAGCAATACTTAAACGCCACTGCTTTAAACCAGGTGGGGGATTACTGCTAACGATATCGCCGCCGGCATCAACAAGAGCACTGGAAATTTTTTTAGAGATCAGGCGATCAACAACCTTTTGCGCAACATAACCTTTTGCAATGCCGCCCAGATCAAACTTTAAACCTGGTTGAAGAATTTTAATTTTCTTATTAATGGTATCAACGATAACATGCTCAAAACCTGATTGTGATCTTGCATAGTCTATATCCTTTTCAAGAGGAAACTGTTTTGTTTTTATAGCTTTTCGCCAAAGCTTTGTCAGCGAGCCGATGGTGATATCGAATTTTTTTAGGCTTTGTTTCCAGGCATCGTAACTGCGTTTTATAAGATCATAAAGCATCGGTGATGGTTGCACAAACTTGTCTAAACCGGCAACCATACTCAGTTTGCTAAGTTCACTCGTGCTGTCGTAATCACTAAAAATGGCATTCATTTCATCAATATATTTAAAACAATCCTGTGCGGTGAGTTTTGCAGCAGTTGAATCTTCTGAGTAAAAGATCATTGTAAAAGGTGAACCCATTTTTGATTCAGTAAATGCAAAACGCTTTTGTTGACCTAGACCAACTGCTGAATAAAAAATCATGAAAAGCAGAAAAAACCTATATTTCATTTGTAAAAGTTATGCAGTAACATAAATGTAAACCCATAACATTTGTCATCTTTTAATATTAATAACGATGCTTGAAAGACGTAAATTTTTAAGAAACGGTTTGCTGGGAACCGCAGCCGGCATTGTGCCATTGTCAATGTCTTCTTTTGCAAATACAAAACCTGCCAACACTAATGCAAAGGCAGGCGATACTTTTAAACTGATGTATGCCTTTCATGATGGCATGTTTAAAAATTCAGGTGGCAACGATTTTGTTGACCAAATAAAGTTTGGTTATGATCAGGGCTTCAGGTCTATAGAAGATAATGGCATGATGGGCCGTACGCCTGAGCAACAAAAGAAGATTGGTGACACGCTTTCCAAACTTGGAATGACGATGGGAGTGTTTGTTGTAGATAAAGGTGGTAATGGTGCCAATACTTTAGCAGCCGGTAAACAGGAGCACCTTGATATATTTTTGAAGGGTTGCCGCAACACAGTTGAAGTTGCTAAAAGAGTTAATGCGAAATGGGTAACTGTAGTGCCGGGAGATTTTGTGCGGCACATTCCTATAGGTATACAAACAGCAAACGTTGTTGAAGCGCTGAGAAAAGGCGCTGAGATTCTTGCACCGCATAATATTATTATGGTGCTTGAACCTTTGAGCGATACGCCAGATCTTTTTTTACGAAATTCTGACCAGACTTATCTCATCTGCAAAAGTGTGAATAGTCCGTCTTGCAAGTTATTATTTGACATGTATCATATGCAACGCAACGAAGGCAACCTCATAAATAACATTGACAGAACGTGGGATGAAATTGCTTATCTGCAGATTGGTGATAACCCCGGCAGGAACGAGCCAACAACAGGTGAAGTGAATTATAAAAATATATTTAAGCATTTATATGAAAAAGGATATAAAGGCGTATTGGGTATGGAACACGGCAATTCGATAAAAGGTAAAGAGGGAGAAGTTGCTGTAATTAAGGCCTATCGTGATAGTGATAATTTTTAAAAGCCTCACCCCAACCCCTCTCCGGTGGA
>JANLXV010000142.1:0-2952 GCA_031365305.1 Chitinophagaceae bacterium | reverse complement strand
AATACAAATAGTGCAATAAAAAATGTTCCGAGAAAGGGCCACAGGAAAGCTTTAAGAATAAGTATATCTAACTTTTTAACCAAAAGGCTGAGCGTTTAACTTTACATATTACAAAACGATATGCAGGGCACGAATTTACATCTTTCAATAAAGGAAACGGAAGTAATACTTGACAGCAACTGGATTTTAACTAAACATCATATTACAAAAAAGATTTTTGAAATGTTTGATGGCATTAGTCAGGCACTTAAAACCGAAGTTGAAAAGAAAAGCTATCTATTTCCTGATAATATAAAATACCAGTCAGGCAAAATTTCCAAAGGCGAAAATTACAGGCTGCTGCCCTATCTTATTCTGGATTATCCATCATTTTTTTGGAAAAACAATTTCCTGGCTTTTAGAACAATGTTTTGGTGGGGCCATTTCTTTTCTGTAACGCTGCACTTATCAGGCGAAAACCAAAAAAAATTTATAAAGCCGGTATTGGAAACTTATAATTTTTTAAAGCAAAATAATTTTTATTTATGTGTGAATGATGATGAGTGGCAGCACCATTTTGAAGCATCAAATTATAAGCCCCTAACGGTAATTGATTTTAGTGAATTTGTATACTTTACTGAAAAGCCATTTTGTAAAATAGCCAAACACGTTGACCTGACGCAATGGAACATTGCGCCGGAATTCATACTTAAAACTTTTAAAGAATTATTGATTCTAATGGAGGCTAATTACCAAGGCGGTAAAAAAGATCTTTAACCTGTGTTTCCCACAACTGGCTCTGATCTTTGATTTCTTTCTTTTCAGCAAAATCATTAATTACAAGAATTGTAATATTGGTAACATCTGATTTTTCAATCATAAACTCAAAGAATTCATCCTTGGGAGAATCTATCCAATGAAATTTGATCAACCTGGCTTCTTCTTTTTCCAGAACTTCAGCTGTTTCTTCTGATCCGTTCCATGAAAATTTAAATACCCCTTCAGATTCATCTACTTTATCTGCAAACCACTCCTGCAGGCCGCTGGGCGTTGATAAAAATTCAAACAAAATCCCCGGCGAACATCTTACCGGGTACTCCAACGTATATTTCACTTTCTTGCTCATCCTGCTTTTTTAAAATCATTCTGTTTGTGCAATAATAGAAAATAAAAGTCTATCGAAATTTATTTGCGCTTTTATTTAATTTTAATTACCCCCTCAGTTACATTCATTTGACATTTATCAAATAATTGGCACAATACGCAATTTTAGTCATTTGTGCAATTTTTTTTTATTATATTACGTTATAGTGACAACCTCTTAACAGGATATTAACTCTATAATTTACTAAAACTGCTTTTATGAGTATGCGTCAGTTAAAAATCTCCAAGTCAATTACTAACAGGGAGAGCCAAAGTTTAGAGAAATACCTTCAGGAAATTGGTAAGGTTGAATTAATAACGCCGGAGGAAGAAGTAAAACTTGCAGTATTAATAAAACTTGGTGATCAGAAAGCCCTGGACCGGCTTACAAAAGCCAATCTAAGGTTTGTGGTTTCCGTTGCCAAACAATATCAAAACCAGGGTTTAACATTACCCGATCTTATCAATGAAGGAAATCTTGGCCTGATAAAAGCAGCACAGCGTTTTGATGAAACGAGAGGTTTTAAGTTTATATCTTATGGCGTATGGTGGATAAGGCAAAGTATTCTTCAGGCTTTGGCAGAACAATCAAGAATTGTTCGTTTACCGCTGAATAAGGTAGGGCTAACCAACAGGATCAGTAAGGCGTTTTCGCAACTTGAACAGGAGTTTGAACGTGAACCAACCACAGAGGAATTAGCGCAGTTTTTAGATATTGAAACAGAAGAAGTAGCCGCAACATTGAGCGTGGCATCAAGGCATGTTAGTATGGACTCTCCGCTTTCTGAAGGTGAAGAAAGTACTTTGATTGATGTAATGGAAAATCCAAATTCAGAAGCCACAGATAGAAAAATTGCCTTCCAGGAGTCATTACATACTGAAATAGAAAGAGCATTAAGCACACTTACAGAGCGCCAGAAGGAAGTGATAAGATATTTTTTCGGGCTGGGGGTAGATCATCCTTTAAGTCTTGAAGATATAGGCGCTCATTTTCACTTAACCCGTGAAAGAGTTCGGCAGATAAAAGATAAGGCACTTACAAAACTTAGGGCTAACTCACGCTGTAAGCTTTTAAAGACTTTTCTTGGATAATTAATTATTATTTTTGTATTTAATTAAGTGAATGTAACCTTGGTTATGTTCACTTTTTTTTTACACACAAAGGAATAAATACAAGATATGTTTGAATCATTAAGTGATAAATTAGATGTGGCCTTTAAAAACCTGAAAGGACAGGCCAGGATTACAGACATTAATATCGCCACTACCTTAAAAGACATTAGGAGAGCTTTGGTAGACGCCGATGTAAACTATAAAATTGCCAAGGAATTTACTGATAAGATAAAAGACAAAGCACTTGGAGAAAAGGTTTTAACGGCTGTAAGTCCGGGGCAGCTAATGGTTAAAATTGTGAAAGATGAGTTGACAGAACTCATGGGCAAAGAGGAAAGTGAACTTGATATAAAAGGCAACCCGGCCATCATTCTAATTGCCGGTCTACAGGGAAGTGGTAAAACTACGTTTAGTGGTAAGCTGGCCAATTATTTAAAAACCAAAAAAGGCAAATCGCCTTTACTTGTAGCCGCAGATATTTATCGCCCTGCCGCAATAGATCAGTTAAAAATATTGGGTTCGCAGGTTAATGTTGATGTCTACAGTGAGCCTGACAATAAAGACGCTGTTTCTATTGTACAACATGCAATAGCAGAAGCCAAAACCAAAGATAAAAACGTAATCATTATTGATACAGCAGGCCGGCTTGCTATAGATGAAGTAATGATGACGGAAGTAGCTAATATTAAAAAGGCAATCAATCCACAGGAAATTTTA
>JANLXV010000106.1:0-3457 GCA_031365305.1 Chitinophagaceae bacterium | reverse complement strand
CAGTTTAGGATCGCAGTGATAGCCGGCAGGATATAAAGTATGCGGTACTACATAACTTATCATACCGTAACCCATACCTTCTGAAAAACCTTTTGGAAGATTTTTCAGGATTATTTTTCTTATTTCTGCAACAGGTTTTTTTCTGTCTTCGGGCAGTGAGTCTATATATTCTTGCGGAGATAAGGCTGCAGACTGCATGATATTAATTTTGAGTTATGGCTGTAAAATTACACACCTCAGACAAATTAAGAATGATGATTTAATTAGTCTTCGGCAATTCATATTTCAATTAACCTCTGCATAACATCAGCTTGGAACTGTATATGTGTTGAATTTTCCAGGTGAAAGATATTTTCCTATCGTACACATTTTTATTTGTTTACTATATAGAAGCATCGGCACGTCGCTTTTACCAATAGAGACAGAGCGGTGAATAGGAGGAAAGAAGCACTGCAAAATCTTAAATACTTATATTTTGTATACTTTAGTTAGTATTACCAACACCAACATCACTGACTCTTTTTATTTACATCTTTATGAAAAAAATATTTGTTCTTATTTTATTACTGCCTTTTGCCTGCTTTGCGCAGGAAACTTTATTACTCCGCTCACCCTCTGTAAGCCAAAGCCAGATAGCTTTTGCTTATGGCGGAGATATATGGGTTACAGATAAAAGTGGCGCCCATCCGCAACAGCTAACGGTTAAGCAAAGCATTGAATCGCATCCCATGCTTTCTCCTGATGGCAAGTGGATTGCGTTTACAGGAAACTATGATGGCAATTATGATGTGTATGTTATTGCATCAGGGGGCGGCACGCCAAAGCGGGTTACTTTTCATCCTGCGCAGGAAGTAGTACGAAGCTGGAATAACAACAATGAAATACTATTTTCATCAACAAGAGAAAGCTGGCATCCCTTTGTGCAAAAGCTATTTAAAGTTGATATTAACACCGGTAAAGAAGAAGCGCTTATAATACCGGAAGCAAGCCAGGGCAGTGTTTCGCCGGATGGTAAACTTACAGCTTATGTGCGCACGCTTAATATTAACGAATGGTCTTCCTTCAGATTATATCGTGGCGGCGACATGGCAAGGATATGGATTTTTAATAATGCCACGCATGATGTTGCAGAGCTGCCTTATGCAAATTCCAACAACACCAACCCTGTATGGTTTAATAACGATGTGGTTTATTTTCTTAGCGACAGGGATAACCATTATATAAATATTTACAAATACCAATTGAGTACAAAGGAGATAACTGCTATAACAAATTATAAGGACTTTGATGTAAAGACGCTTTATTCAAACGGGAAAGAACTGGCTTATGAACAGGGCGGCAAAATATTTTTACTGGACCCGCAGTCTGGTCAAGCCAAACATATTCCTGTTTCCATTACACAGGATATGGTATCTGCCAGGCCTTATTATGCTGAAGCAAAAGGCACAATATGGAACATGAATATATCCCCTACCGGCCTGCGTGCTGTGTTGGAAGTTCGTGGTGAAATTATAACCCTGCCTTCCAGCAAAGGTGATACAAGAAATATAACACAAAGCACCGGCGCTAATGACCGCGACCCCGCCTGGAGCGGTGATGGAAAATATATTGCCTACTTCAGCGATGAGGGTGGCGAATACAAATTAAAACTTGCAGATCAAAAAGGCCAGGGAAAACCCATAACAATTACGTTGGATAGCGCCAGTTTTTATTATCACCCGGTATGGAGCCCCGATAGTAAAAAGATTGCATACATGAACAAGGAAAGAAAATTATTCATGATTGATATTGTCCAAAAGAAACCTGTTGAAATAGACCAGGATGTGTATTCTCCCGGCCCGCCGCGGCTTAACTATGCATGGTCGGCTGATTCAAAATACATTACTTATAATAACCGCGTTGGCAACCATTTCGGCGCCATATTTATTTATGATGTTGCAAATAAAATTAAACACCAGGTTACGGACGCACGCAGCGAGGCTAACTTCCCTGTATTTAGTAAAGATGGCAAATATCTTTTTTTTACGGCCAGTACAAACTTTGGCCCGGCGCAGGCCTGGCTTGATTTAAGTAGTTATAATTATTATGTGATCAGTAATATTTATGCAATGGCTTTAAGCAACAACACGCCTTCTTTATTAGAACCAAGAAGCGATGAAGAAGTTGTGCAGGTGGAGGCTAATGAGAGCGCTGAAAAAGCCCGCATAAAAAAATCGAAAAAAGATAAAACAACCGGCGGCAAGGCAGACTCTACCAAAACTGAAACAGTAAACATTGATTTTGATAATATAGATCAGCGGATCATTGCATTGCCGGTTCCCGCTAAAAATATTTCATCATTGAGCACAGGCGTTTCGGGTGAGTTATATTATTTAACGCAGGATTATCTCAGTAACAACTATACCCTTAATTCATACAATATTGAAAAGCGAAAAACTGAAGAAGTAATGAAGGGTCTTTATAATTATGTAATAAGTTCTGACGGTAAAAAGCTATTATATGCAGGGCCCGATGATGTTTATGGAATAGTTAATGCACCGGGTAAGGCCAATGTTGGAGACAGTGTTTTAAAAACCGGTGAAATAAAAGTTTTTGTTGATCCTGTTAAAGAGTGGCAGCAAATTTATAACGAAGTGTGGCGGTTAGAAAGAGACTTTCTCTATGTAAAAAATGCCAATGGGGCCAACCTGGAAAATCTAAAGAAAAAATATGCAGTCTTTCTGCCATACATCAGCCACCGCGAAGATCTAAACAATTTGTTCAGCCAGATGCTTGGAGAGTTAGTGCTGGGTCATGTTTTTGTTTATGGCGGCGACCATCCGAAAAGTAATGATGTTACCGTTGGTTTATTAGGCGCAGATTATAAAATAGTTAATGGCTATTACCAATTTGAAAAAATTTATTCAGGCCTCAACTGGAACCCTGACCTGCAGGCGCCACTTACACAGCCCGGCATAAATGTAAAAGAAGGACAATACTTAGTGGCTGTAAATGGAGTGGAACTTACTGACAAGATAAACCTCTACAGCCTTTTTCAAAATACCGCCGGCAGGCAAACTATCATCAGCGTGAACACCAATCCTGGCCTGGCCGGCGCAAAAGAATATACTGTTGTGCCTGTTGCAGATGAAATGAATCTGCGCCTGATGAATACTGTAGAAGCCACCAGGAAAAAAGTGGATTCGCTGAGTGGTGGCCGCATTGCTTATGTGTACCTGCCCAACACCGGTAATGGTGGTTATGATTTCTTTAACCGCTATTTCTTTTCGCAATTAGATAAGCAGGCAGTTATTGCTGATGACAGAAATAACCTTGGTGGCTATGCTGCCGATTATATCGTTGACCTGCTTGGCCGCACAACAGTAATGTATTCCAATAAACGGGATGGCAAACCATTTTCAATTCCCAGCGGTGTTATCAATGGGCCAAAAATTATGCTAACAAATTCACATTCGCT
>JANLXV010000105.1:0-2856 GCA_031365305.1 Chitinophagaceae bacterium | reverse complement strand
TGAAGCAACTATAGTTTATAGTATAAGTTTGGCTTTTCTGCTGTTTCTCCTCAAATGGTTAGAACTGCGTTTTATCATATTTCACAAGTCTTTTGAAATCTACATCGGGGCCATTGCCGTCATTTTTACTGCATTGGGTATATGGCTTGCCTTAAAACTGTTCCGAAGGGATGCCTTTGGCACAAAACCAAAGGTGAAAACCATAGTGGTTGAAAAAGCAGTGTATATAACCAATGAAAATTTTTTTTTAAATACCTCACTTGTGTCCGAACTTGAATTAAGCAAACGGGAGTTGGAAATATTGAGTTTATTGGCAGAAGGATATAGCAACCAGGAAATTGCCTCAAAACTTTTCGTTTCACTAAGCACCGTTAAAACACATAATCAAAATCTTTTTGAAAAGTTAGAGGTAAAAAGACGGACCCAGGCCGTGGAAAAGGCAAAAAGGTTACATCTTATCCCCTAACTCTTCGGCAGGCCCAGTGCAAGCCCTCATACTTTGGTAGCAAAATAAGCGGCTTAATAAAAAAATGGCCGAAAGTATGACCGCAAAAAGCTGCGCAATAGCCAGATTTGCACGATCAAAAAAATGAAAAAATGTTGAACGAAGTGAAATCCCGCAAGGCGGGGAAAAAGACCGTCCTTGTTAATGGACTTATATCGGGATTAATTATCTCGGCTCTAATGGCAGTGAACCTGGCTATATGCAGTAAGAACGCCGATTTTGACAACAGCATAGTAATCGGCTACGCTTCCATGCTTATTGCTTTCTCCATGATATTTGTTGGCATTAAAAATTATCGTGATAAATTCAACGGTGGTGTAATCAGTTTCGCTAAAGCGTTTAAGATCGGATTTTTTATAACCTTGCTCGCTTCCACTATTTATGTGATCGTGTGGCTTATCGAAGAGCATTACTTCTTTCCTGATTTTATGGAGAAGTATATGGCGTATGAAATGAACAAGCTACAGGCAAGCGGCATAACCGCCACTGAATTAGCGGACAAAACAAAAGAACTGGAGCAGGCAAAGGAGATGTATAAAAATCCTTTTCTCAAGATACTTTTTACGTATGCAGAAATTTTACCCGTGGGATTAGCTGTAACGCTTATCAGTTCATTGATTTTAAAAAGAAAAAAACAATCACTACAAACCATTTAATAATTAAACAACATGAAAAAAGTAACAGGAATTGGAGGCATCTTCTTCAAATGCAAAGACCCAAATGCAGTAAAAGAATGGTATAACAAACATCTTGGTTTAGATGCAGGTGCTTACGGGGCAAGTTTTGAATGGCGGCAAGCTGATGCTCCGGATAAGAAAGGCCTTACGCAATGGAATGTGAATACGGAAGCGGCAAAAAATTATGAGCCATCAACAAAAGATTTCATGATAAACTACCGGGTAGAAAATTTAGAAGCATTGGTTGAAGAATTAAACAAAGAAGGAATAACAATCGTTGATAAAATTGAGTCCTACGACTATGGCAAATTTGTTCACATTTTAGATCTGGAAGGAAACAAAATTCAATTATGGGAACCCATTGATTAGAAATGCGCAAATATTCCGACAAATGAAAAAGACATCACTGCTAATATTAATTATCGCCACATCATTCTGTTTTGGTTTCGCCGTGAGAACAATGATTATAAAACAATCTAACGGGCAAACAGGCATGAAAAAAGTAACCGGTATAGGCGGCATTTTTTTCAAATGTAAAGACCCTAAAAAACTAAGAGAATGGTACCAAACATATCTTGGTTTTAATACAAACTAATATGGGGCAGTATTTGAATGGTACCAGGGTGCCGACAGCACAAAGAAAGGATTCACGCAGTGGAGCCCTTTTAAAGAAACAACCAAATACTTTGAGCCATCACCAAAAGACTTTATGATTAACTACAGGGTAGAAAATCTGGAAGCACTTGTTGAGCAGCTAAAAAAGGATAGCGTTACAGTTACTGATAAAATTGAAACGGCCGAATACGGAAAGTTTGTGCACCTAATGGATTTAGAAGGCAATAAAATTGAGTTATGGGAACCAAATGATATTGAATTTGAAAAACTTGGAAAGCAGATAAATGCAAAGACAATTAAATAATTAGGTTGCAGAACTAACAACAAATACTTTTCGCATTCAGCCACTACTGTTGTCGCAATCACACCGCAACGGAATATTATTTGTTGACGAGATTTGTTTTGTAATAAAACAGAAATACCATGAGAAAAATAATTGTTTTATCAATGATAACATTGGATGGAGTAATGCAGGCACCCGGTGGACCTAAGGAAGATACATCAGGCGGTTTCAACTATGGCGGTTGGACCGAACCTTATGGTGACGAAGTTTATGGCAAGGTGGTGCAAAAAGAGCTGAAACAATCTGCAGATTATCTTTTGGGCAGAAAAACATTCCGGATTTGGGAGAACTATTGGCCTGCACATGCAGACTTTTGGCCGGGTATCAATGAGGGTAAAAAATACATCCTGTCAAAGACAAGGAAAAAAACTGATTGGGAAAACACCATATTCCTAAAAAGCCTGGCAGATATCAAAAAGCTCAAGGCCTCAAAAGGTGTTGAAATCCACGTTTGGGGTAGCAGTAAACTTGTTCAACTGCTATTGAAGAATGACCTTGTGGACGAACTCCGGCTCAAAATTCATCCCTTGATTTTAGGAAAGGGGAAAAAAATTTTTGACAATGGAAGCATTCCGGCAGCATTTACATTAACAGAGAGCATTATTACAGGGAGCGGAGTTATTATTGCCAGTTACAAGCGGGCTGGAAAAGTGAGGACAGGTGCTGTTGAAGCATCAACATAACAAATGCAATTAGCGCAAAACAGGAAGCGATAA
>JANLXV010000085.1:0-16173 GCA_031365305.1 Chitinophagaceae bacterium | reverse complement strand
GTCAGCACCTGCACTGCCATCTGCTGGTGTCAATGCTTCCTGTAAAGTAGTTTTAAATTTACCACCCCATGCACTATTGGAAAGATTTGAAAGATCCAGATTATCTACCAAAGGTTTTACGTTATAAGAATCGCCGGTGTTTTCGAGAGAGACATAACCACGTATAAAATAGTGTGCGCCCTTAAGTTCAAGCCGGTGATTTTGTACTACTACATTATCTAGTTGAATTTTGTTACCTCTCTGGAAAACGCCATCCATTTTGCCAACTCTATAACCATAAGAAAGTTCAGCATTGTCTGAAATCCTGTAATGTAAGGCAGCATCCACCTTTAAATTATCAACAACGGGATTTACTACATCTTTTTCCAAATAGCCTGTGCGGCGCAAAATAAAAGTGCTTGGCACCCCATTATATTGTATCCCGGTTATGGTAACTGCATTATTGTTTTCATCGCCATACTTATTCCATAGATCTGCTGCTGTGTTATTTGCACCATTCAATTCAGGATATAGAGGGTTGGCAGTGCTTAGCGAATTTGGATTTTGATCTTTTAAGGTATTTGATCTCCAATCCGTTCCTCTCATATAACTGGCGTTGATCTTATACGCCCATTTATTATTAAAGGCCTCAGCGTACCTGATAGCGGTTTCTGTAAGTAAGCTTGGCTTGTGATCAATATTATCCACGTGATTTACGCCGGTTTTTTGGTATACACTTAAGCCCTGGTATAAAAAAGGACTCTTGGTAATAAGATTTGCCATACCGTTAATGGCATTCATTCCATACAACGCAGAAGCAGCACCCGGCGTTATTTCAACGCTTGCAATATCCAGTTCTGTTGGTCCTATGGCGTTGCCTAAAGGCACACCAAGCGTAGCCGCCTGCATGTCAACACCATCAACCAGTTGCATAAATCTAAAATTATTGGGGATGTTGAAACCTCTGGTGTTTGGTACTTTAAAAGTGAGACTTGAAGTGGTCATTTGAACACCCTTAACATTTTCAAGCGCATCATAAAAACTGGCGGCAGGTGATTCACGAATCGCCCTGATATCTAATTTTTCAATAGCCACCGGCGATTTTAAAATACTTTCAGCCACTCTTGAAGCTGTAACCACTACTTCCTTACCTAATACAGTTTGCGTAACCAGGTTAATGTTCAATTTAGAATCAACATTCTTTACTTCAAACTCCTGTTGTTCAAAACCAGTGGAAGAAAAAACTAAGATCAGGGGAAATTTATTTTTTGTTTTTATTTTGAAAATGCCCGCATTGTCCGAAGTTGAGCCGGCAATGGTGCCTTTAATCTGCACACTTACACCTGGTAAAGGTTCCTTACTGTTAAGGCTTACTACAGTTCCTGAAATTTCAATCAGGTTGTTGCCTTGCGCTTTACTATCTAAAATAATGATGGTGAGAAATGAAAGCAGTAATAAGTAAGATTTCTTTGGTAAATAATAAAAATGGTTCATTTTAAAAAACGCTTGTCTAAATTTTAAATAATATTGTTTGGAATGATAGTTTTCAACAACAGGTTGTAGAAGATGGCGCATAAGCCATAAAACAATTTGATATTTTTTGCATTAGTCTACTAAATTGGTAGACAAATGTATTCCACTTTTTATTGTAACAGCAAAAAAATTTTTTTATGCGGGAACTTGAAGTGTATTTAAATACAAAATGAGACCGCCTGGTCTCATTTTAGCGATTGACAATTATGTTCTTAATCATTATTTTATTTTTTTAAAATTGAGGCCAAGGGCTTTAATATAACCTTCATTGGCTATGCAGTTTTTGAACCTGATATTTTGTAATAAAAGGTCAAAACTTTTGTTTATATCGTTTATTGCTTTTGGCCTTGCTGCCCGCTGATCACTAAAAGTTGTTCTTATTTTACCGGCGTAGCTAATTACCGAATCATACCCGGCAGGTTGCCCAAACGATACAAAGCCTCTGGTATTTTCCATTTTTTTATAGGGCCAAAAGTGCCAGCCAACATTATTCTGTTCACACACAACCCTGAAGCTATCAACCCAGCCATCAGTATTTTCGCCGGTTTCACCAACATAGATTGGCACATTAAATTTCTCCCTGAGGTCAATGTAGTCCTGTATCACTTCTTTTGTTGGCGGCGTCCAGTATTTATGAAATGTATAAACAATGTTGTTATCGAAAGGAGCGCCAAAGGGCTGAAAGTTTGAATCCCATTGCGCACCCCCCAGGTAAACCGTGTGGTTCTTATCAACTTCACGAATAGCCATCGTTATTCTTTTATAAACCGGCTCCAGCAATGGATTGAAATGCTCTTTATCAAAATAATGAGCAACCGGTTCGTTCAACAGATCGTAACCCATTATGATCTTTTCATTTTTATAACGGCTGGCAATATTTTTCCATATAGTAACAGTCTGATTAATGTCATCTTCATTATCAAATAAAAATGGGAAGCCATAGCCATCGTCAATATTATCACCGGTTTGTCCACCGGGTGCACAATGCATATCTAACAGAATATAAATGTTCTCTTTTTTGCACCAGGTAATCAGGCGATCCATATAAATAAATCCTCTCAAACTATCTGATGCTCCCATATAATATTCCCTGGAAAACAGCCGGTAGTTAAAAGGCAATCTTATAGAGTTAACGCCAATTGATTTTAAATAGTGAATATCTTCTTCAGTAATGTAATTGTCCAAAAATTCTTTCCAGAAATGTGCAGCTTTTGCCGGGCCTATCAGTTCTGCAAAAACCTGGTTTATTAATCTTGGGCTGCTTACATCTCCCAGGTTAAACATGTATCCTTCAGGTACCAGCCAATTGCCAAGGTTTGTGCCTTTAATAAGAAATGGTTTTCCATCAGGGGCGATGATGTCTTTTCCCTTTGTATGAAAAAAACCTTTAGACTGGCTGGTTGAAGTGAGCGATTGCAAAATGATTGCAAAGACAAGGATTGATCTTGTGTAAAAGAGCATCGTTATAATTTAAATTAATGTAGAAATATTTCAGCAAAGAGCAGCAATTTACCGATTGATTTTTATGACAGACAGATTCAATAAATTATTACATAACTTTTTATTAATAGTTAATGTATAGGCTGAAAGGGCATAGTTATTGACCATAAATTGTAATTTTATTTCTGAGATAGTTTATAACGTTTAAATACAGCTTCAAAAATTATTATTCACTTCTTAAACTTAATTCTATGGATCAAACTGTTGATTTAAAAAAACACAAGAAAAAGAAAAACAGAGCGGTTACAGCCCTGGTTGCTGCGGCTATTATTATTGTAGGCGGTATTATTTTAAGAACTAAGCTGCAGAATAGATTTGCGGAAGACGATTTTGATTATTATGACAATCCACATGACACAGAACTGGGTGCAGTAATGTAAATGCTTTTAAAACCAAAAAAATAAAATGAATAAAACAAATTGTTGGAAATGTGTAATGCTATTAGCCTCCTTACTGGCAGTATCTCATGTTTTTTTAACCTGAAATAAAAAAATGCGGAATTAAAGACTCCGCATTTTTTATTATCGCTATTTGCGTTTATAAAAATTAAGATTTACCGGGTTCAGCAAAGGCTTTTCGCTAAGTGTATAAAAGCCTGAATTACTCTCATCAAAAGTTATCGCTTCTCCCTGTTGTTCCATTTGGTAACCAAGTTTTGTGGCAGACCTCATTAACGTGGTTTCCGGCGCTTCCCCTCCATTCTTTTTCCAGTAGTAAATGGCCGCATAAGTTTTTATCATGATCTCTGTTCCATCTGTTGAAATAGCAGAACTGGTTGCACCGCTAAATGGTAATGCTCCCACATAAGTTGCAATAATAGTAGAAGAAATATCCTGCGGATAAGGTAACCTGTAAACTCTGGATTGGGAATCACGTTTTGTGATAATGTAAATATCTTTAGTTGATGGATTTACAAAAAAGGCTTCTGCATCATGTGAGCCATCAGGATATTTAAACGATAGTTTATCTGCTGTAGCCACCATGTCTGAAGTAACAGAAGGCTCAACAAACCTGTAGAATGCATAAGAGGAATCTTTCTGATTATTATCCCCGGTTTCAGCCAGGTAAATGTAATTTTTGCCGGCTTCGGGGCCGGGTGCAAGCGCCATATCTTCCCAGTCACGATTGGTAATTCCTTTAATTAGTATTTTTTTTACAAAGTTGCCATTGGTATCAATAGCGCTGATCTCCGGCGGATTGCCGCTATCCTGTTCAACCCATATTTTGCCTGGGTTTAATTTGCTTACAGCAATGCCCGAAGCTTCATCTATTTTACCTGGTGCAATAGGGTAAGAAACAGGTGTATTTTCGAAAAGCGCCGCATCAACATTGGGCTTGGTAGTTTCATGTTTGCCGCACGACAAAAGCATGAATAATAACAGGTATATCATAACGTTAACTTTCACAAATAAAATTTATCGAAAATAGATTAAAAGCTGGCGCAGAAGATGGTTAGTAAGTTAATTTAATTTTAAACAGCCTGGTGCTCCCTTTGTCATTGTCAGCAACCAAAACAAGTTCAACACTCTTTTTATTGTGAGCGACTACACAAACTGATTCAATTTTTTCCCCTTTAAACCTTTGATCTAAAACTTCAAGATCAAAAATTTGACTTGGATTGATTGCCGATAAACGCCTTTTGGCTGAAATATCATTCACCATCCACAAATAACTTTTGCCAATTGCACCATCATCTGTTGAGTTGTTAGTATTTTCTGTGCTTACGCTTGCCCACAACCGGTCATCTTTCCTGGAATAATCCAGACCAGATATACCTGAAAATGCTGTAGAATCTGTATCGGCACCTATCTTAATTATTTTTATTTCAGCACTATCTGCATTGGCTAAAAACGTTGGCCTGGTGAAAATGAGTTCATTTTTTCTGTTTGATTGATTACCGCGGTTTGCCAATAAAATGCCGCCGGGTATAAATGTGGCGCCTTCTATATTAATGTCCGCTATACCAAATGCATTTAATTTTTTATAGAAATTTTGCAGATCAATTTTTAAAGATTGTTTATTATCCGGGTTAACAAGGTAGCCGTAATTTCTATAAGGTGATAATGAGCCTGAGCCGATAAACAAGGCGTAAGGCTTTCCGTCAATAAATAATGTTGCAGCAGCTTCCAGGTCAGGCTTTATCTCTTTTGGAATACGGGTTTTATTAAATGATATTATGGAAATACTGTCTACAATTCGCAGTGATGTATCCATAATCGTAATGTAATTCGCATCATCACCAACCAAAAAGATCTGGTTTTTAATCAGCGTCATTCCTGAGCCTGAAGGATAACTTTTAAGCTCAACAATTTTGAGGATTTCAAGTTTTTTGCCGCAACCAGAACTTAGGAGGAACAAGATCAACATTACACTGCTAAATACATTTCTATGGGAGTATGTCGTTATCATAGTTTTAATAGAACAATAAATTTTTTCAACTCGGCAATTTCAATTGGGCTCAGTTGTTCGTTACTTTCATGTTTCGCTTTTAAAAAAAGTACTCGTTTATGTTGCGGGTATTTTGCCAATATTTTTTCAATTAATAATAAGGCGCTGTCATCTTTTTCAGCGTTCAGCATTACCGGCTTTTCAGATTTAAATCTCGTTGGCATTTTTTTTATTAATGCCTGAAGTGTTGCGAGTTTACCGGGAGATATGTCCTGAATTTTAGATGCCTTTCCATATAAGCCTTCCAGTTGCTTCTTACTTAGGCTGCCACGTTGCATATACTGCTTATACAAACTTATGATGAAGGATGAAACCGGGTAAGCCATTATACAATCTTCAAGAATGGTATTAACAATATCAACTTCCGGTTTATTTGCAGCCATGTGCAAAAGAAAGGAAGAAATAATAAACCTGAATTAAGTTTTGCTGTGGAGATTATAACGTGAAATTTTTCTTGCTCATTTTGACTTTATCAATCCTGAGTAAGTTCTGTTTAACCAGACTAAAGTTGCAAATAATACAACGAAAAATAACAAACTAAAAATGCCATAAAAGAAATAGTAACCTTCATGGTATACTGTTGCAGATTTTTCATCAAAATATCTGCCCTCCTCATTATAAGGAAGATTATACTGAGATAAACATGAGTATCCCATAAATACACACAAAAAGAAAAAAAGTATCGAAAGAAGGCTTTGAAAGAAAATAAAAATTTTTAAAAAAACTTTTTTGAGCAATATGAAAAATTAAAATCTTGAAAATAGTGGCTAATTGACCAACCTATTTTTTAAAATGTAAATTGAAAATTTAATAGCTGCGATTTGAAAAGACCTGCATCCTCATACACCATTTTATACCCATCATCTAAAGCGTAACAAACAATTTACGATCCGCAGGGTTGATGATAAAATATTCTTTCACGCCAGCGTTTTCATATAAATTTTCTTTATCACAGTATCCCTTTTTTATCTGGTGATAATATTTCAATGATGAGATCCGGAGCGCCGTAGAAGTAACCATCTTCATTTATAATACTGCTATTTTCATTTGAAACATAGATAAGGTCCGGTTGTACGGCCGAAAGAAGTTCTTCAAAATAAACATCAACTGGCGATATAAAAGCTTCACCGGTTTTGGTTTTTTCTGCATGATCACTTATTTTTTTGCAAGAAATTGTAACAACCTTTGGTGAGTGTATTTTGGAGCAGGTGACATGTAAAGTATGTTATCAATTGATAACATACTTCACATAAAGTTCCTTCCGGCAATAGGCGAAAAATATCCAAAGCTGTTTTGGGAACACGTTCAAGCACTTCCATACCGATCTTTTTCTTTAAAATTAATCAATTTCATTGGCTCATATTGTTGCCAAAATAAAAAACCCGCCATTAAAGACGGGTTGCATTTTATTGTTCGTGATCTTGTATTAATATCTGTAATGTTCCGGTTTAAATGGACCTTTTTTATCAATACCTAAATAAGCAGATTGGGTATCGTTAAGCTCATCCAACACTACGCCGATTTTAGCAAGATGTAAACGGGCTACTTTCTCATCTAAAATTTTAGGCAGCACATAAACTTTGTTTTCATAATTGGTATGGTTCTTCCAAAGTTCAAGCTGGGCAAGCGTTTGGTTGGTAAATGAATTACTCATTACAAATGATGGATGACCAGTTGCACAACCTAAGTTCACCAATCTGCCTTCTGCCAAAACAATAATGTCTTTTCCTTCAATGGTGTACAAATCAACCTGTGGCTTGATGGTATTTTTTGTATTGCCATAATTATTGTTCAACCAGGCCATATCAATTTCGATATCAAAGTGACCAATGTTACAAACAATGGCTTTGTCTTTCATTGAACGGAAATGTTGTTCAGTGATCAGATCCCTGCAGCCGGAAGCTGTTACAATGATATCAGCTTCTTTAACCGCATCAATCATCTTCTTTACTTCAAAGCCATCCATTGCTGCCTGTAAAGCACAGATCGGATCTATCTCAGTTACAATCACCCTGCAACCAGCACCTTTTAAAGACGCTGCAGAACCCTTACCCACATCACCATAACTACCAACAACTGCAACTTTACCAGCCATCATCACATCAGTGGCCCGGCGTATAGCATCAACCAAACTTTCTTTACAACCATATTTGTTATCGAACTTGCTTTTAGTGACTGAATCGTTAACATTGAAAGCTGGCATAGGCAAAGTACCTTTCTCCATTCTTTCATACAAACGGTGAACGCCTGTTGTAGTTTCTTCTGATAAACCGCGGATGTGCTGGATTAATTCAGGGTAAACATCAAATACCATATTGGTCAAATCACCACCATCATCAAGAATCATATTAAGCGGTTTATCGGCACCGCCAAAAAATAAGGTTTGTTCAATACACCATTCTGATTCTTCAATGGTTTGTCCCTTCCAGGCAAACACCCTAATCCCAGCAGCAGCAATGGCAGCAGCAGCATGATCCTGTGTTGAAAATATATTACATGAACTCCAGGTAACTTCCGCACCCAGTTCAACCAATGTTTCAATTAATACAGCCGTTTGAATGGTCATGTGCAGGCAACCGGCTACTCTTGCACCAGCTAATGGTTTCGATGCACCGTATTCCTGACGAAGTGCCATAAGCCCCGGCATTTCTGCTTCAGCAAGTTTTATTTCTTTACGGCCCCATTCTGCAAGGCTAAGATCTGCAACCTTATGTTTAAGATTGAAATCAATGGTATTTTTTGTGATTGTTGACATGGTTTAAAAATTTAAGTAACAAAAGTAGATATTGTAGCATAAAATTCTATCTCTTACTTTAATTTTAGTATTTAGTACTGATTTAATAAGTTATTGTAGAATGTACCTGCAAATCACCAATCATATTATGATGCAAAAAGAACAAATCACTTTCTCCGTGAATGATCTTGACCAAAAGGATATTGCTATTCTGCAATTGTTGCAACAAAATGCAAGAATAACAGTAAAGGAAATTGCAGCAAAAGTTCACCTGAGTACTACGCCTGTACATGAACGGATAAAGAGAATGGAGAGCAACGGCACCATAAAGCAATATGTTACATTAGTAGACAATGCTAAAGTGCGTAAATCTTTAATGGTCATCTGCTATGTCTCTCTTAAACAACATAGTAAAAGCGCCGGCCAAAAGTTTATCAAAATTATTAAAGAGCTTGATGAAGTAATTGAATGTTATAATATTTCAGGCGAGTTTGATTTTATGCTGAAAGTGGTTTGTGAAGACATGAATGCGTATTATAATTTTCACGTTAATAAATTAAGTGAGATAGAAAACATGGGGCATGTACAAAGTGTTTTTGTGATTGGTGTGATAAAGCAAACGCATTTATTGGTATAGCTTTTATACATCTCTCTGCATAATATAATCATTCATAAAAAAACCATTGCCAATGGCAATATCTTCTTCTGCCATAATTTTAAAATCATTCTTTAAGTAAAAGCGTAAGGCTTTGTTGTTGCGGTTCACATTTAGCTGTAGAAGTTTTCCTCCTGCTGCTTTAGTTAAAGCTACTACTTCGTTTAAAAGAGATCTGCCAAGTCCCGTCCCCTGCAGGTTTGGGAGTACGTACAGCTTATGAAGTTTATAAATATCATCAGCACCAGGTTTAATTGAGAAAGATGCAAAACCACTGGGTTGATCATCAAAATATAAAATTAAGAACTGATGATTTTGATCGAGCATTTGCTGTTGAAGAGAGGATGGATCGTAAATCAACTTAAGCATATAAGCCATCTGTGCTTTACTTAAAATATCTTTATAAGCAACGGGCCAAATGCTATGCGCCAATGAATTGATAACAGGAATATCATTGTTATCCGCAGGTAAAATCTTCACCATTATTTCACCTTAATTTTTAATTCAGGCGCAAAGAAGCGGCGGTTTAATTTATCCTGCACTATCACATCGAAGAAATATAATTCTTCATCCTTTTGTAAACTGCCGGCAATATTATTTTTCCAGAGATCGGGAAGAGGAGTGATCTTGAAAAGATTTGACACCGTAGTATAGGTTACTTCTTTTTTACCTGTTTGTTCATTTTCAATTGCACTTTTCTTTTTGTATAGAAACTGGTAAGATGAAATAGTATAGGAATTATTTTTTGCATCAGTAACATTTAAAGGAAGCCCTACAAGCTGAGTTGCTTCTTCAGTTGTTACCTGGGCTGTGTCTGAATTTTTACCAAGATAGGTTTTAACAACGGGCGGTTTAAACTTAACCACTTTGGTAATTGCACCCGCCTTAGGTCTGCCAGTTAACTGTGAATAAATTGTAGTGTGTATTGTAACAATAAATAAAAAGACAAGTAACAATTTAAGTTTCATACTGAGTGGATTTCTTGATTAAGATAAGCATTAATTGCAAACTATATGCCCGCCTCAATCTGACGGAGGCTTTGTTCAATGGCCGCAATCTTATCATGTGTATCTGTTTTTTTCTTGCGTTCTAATTCAATCACTTCCGGCTTTGCATTAGCTACAAACTTATCATTGGCCAATTTTTTAGCTAAAGAAATTAAGAAACCTTTAAGATGTTCAAGGTCTTTCAAAAGCTTCTCCTTTTGGAATGATTGATCAATTTTATTTTCGGTTTCAATAAAAAATTTATCAGCGTTTACAACAACAGTTATTCCGCCTGAAGCTTCCTCAAATCTAAAACTACCGGCGTTCACCTGTTTACATAATATATTTTGTATCCCATTATAATTAACCTTATGCTCTGTTTGAATGGCCAGATCTATTTTATTTGCGAACTTCAATTGATGTTTATTCCTTGCATCTCTTACTGCTGTAATTGCCTGTTTAAGTAAACTGCCTTTTTTTAATAACGCCTGGTTTTTATCGTGAATGCCGCTACTTTGTTTAACAGTGAGATCATCATCCCGTTCTTTTAACTGGTGATAAATTTCTTCTGTTATAAACGGCATAAACGGGTGCAACAGTTGCATCAGCTCCTCAAAAAAATAAAGCGTTTTTGCTATCTTTTGTTTAGAAAGTGTTTGGTCAAATCCTGGTTTTATCCATTCAAGATACCAGCTACAGAAATCATCCCATATCAATGAATACAATTGTTTCAAGGCTTCACTTAACCTGAACTGGCTGATCAATATTTCAATGTTTGTTTTTACCTCGTTAAGTCTTTCTTCAAACCAGTGAACTGCAAAATCATTGTCTTCTTTAGATGGAATACCGCTTTCCTCAACAGATTTATTTTGCCATATCTTGATAAGCTTTAGTGCATTCCATACTTTGTTATTGAAGTTTCGACCTTGTTCCAAACTTGATTCATCGAATAACAAATCGTTGCCTGCAGGTGAGGAGATCATAATGCCAAAACGTACGGCATCGGCCCCATATTTTTCAATGAGTTCTAAAAGGTCAGGCGAGTTACCAAGCTGTTTGCTCATTTTTCGCCCCTGCTTATCTCTTACCATGCCGGTAAAATAAACATCTGAAAATGGCTTTTCGTTTTTGAATTCCATACCAGCCATGATCATTCTTGCCACCCAGAAAAATATAATATCCTGCCCGGTAACAAGTACTGACGTTGGATAATAATAATTAATGTCGGTATTACCCGGCGCGGTAATGCCTTTAAAAACCTGCATGGGCCACAGCCACGATGAAAACCAGGTGTCTAAAACATCTTCATCTCTTTTTAGATGAGCATTAGGTATTGCGTATTGAGTGTTGAATATTTTCTTTGCCTTTTCTTCATTTTCTGCCACAGCAAATCTTCCTTCATCATCATACCAGGCAGGAATTTGTTGGCCCCACCATAATTGCCGGCTAATGCACCAATCCTTTACATTTTCCAGCCAATATTTATAAGTTGCTAAAAATTTTTCTCCCGGGTGAATATTTATGTCTCCGCTTAAAACAGCGTTCAGGGCTGGCTGCGCCAGCTCTTTTATTTTTACAAACCACTGCGTGGAGATCTTTGGTTCCACAACACTATTGGTGCGTTGGCTATAACCCAATCTCGAATCATAGATTTCTTCCTTTATAAGCAGGCCTGCATCTTTCAACAGTTCAACAACTTTTTTACGGGCTTCAAATCTTTCTTCACCAACCAGTATTTGCGCCTCCTGGCTTAATGTGCCATCTTCATTAAGTACATCAATAACTGCAAGGTTATGTTTAAGGCCGATGTTATAATCATTAATATCATGTGCCGGTGTAATTTTTAAAACCCCGGTACCAAAATTTTTATCTATATAATCATCAGTAATTACAGGAACAGCCTTATTAATAAGAGGCACTATAACTTTTTTACCAACCAGGTGCGTATACCTTTCATCATGTGGGTTAACACACACACCGGTGTCTCCCATAATTGTTTCAGGCCGTTGCGTGGCTATAGAAATATAATCGTCTTCGTTTTCAACTTTATACTTCACATAATACAACTTACTGGTCACATCCTTATATTCTACTTCTTCGTCACTCAAGGCGGTTTTGGCAACTACATCCCAATTAATCATTCTTGCACCGCGGTAAATCAACCCTTTCTTATACAGGTCAACAAATACTTTTATAACAGCAGCAAAATACTCATTATCCATAGTGAAGCTTACACGATCCCAGTCTACACTGCAACCGAGCTTTGCTATCTGGCCGTAAATAATGTTCCCATATTTTTCTTTCCATTCAAAAGCATATTTTAAAAATTCTTCACGGCTTAAACTATTTTTTTCAATGCCACGGTCTTTCAGCATGGCTACAACTTTGGCTTCAGTTGCTATGGATGCATGATCGCTGCCCGGCACCCAACAGGCATTGTAGCCATTCATCCTGGCTCTTCTCACAAGAATATCCTGCACGGTTTCATTAAGCGTATGCCCCATGTGTAGTACGCCGGTAACATTTGGTGGAGGGATAACAACGGTGTATGCTTTTCTTGAGTCCGGAACACTTTTAAAATATTTTTTTGCCATCCAGTGACTATACCATTTGTCTTCAACCAATGATGGTTCATAGTTTTTGCTCAATTCCATTTCAATTAAAATTTCAGTTGGCAAAGGTAGCAAACCACTATCACCATTTCAGAGACACAACTGTTGAATGTTTTCTTTTCAATTCAATACACATTCAGGATATTTGCTAACTGCTTTAGTAATTAACTGTTGACTTTTATGTATGCCATAGTTGATATAGAAACAACCGGGGGATATGCTGCAGCGAGCGGCATTACGGAGATAGCCATTATAATTTTTGATGGCAACAGTATTGTTCAACAATATCAAACTTTACTTAATCCTGTATATACTATACCGAGATATGTTGAATCGTTAACAGGTATTACCAATGCGATGGTAGAAAATGAACGGCTGTTTTCTTGTGTGGCTGATGAAATTTATGAATTGCTCAATGACAAAATATTTGTTGCCCACAACGTAAATTTTGATTACTCTTTTTTAAAATATCACCTTTCACTTTGCGGCTACAGTTTGAACTGCAAAAAGCTTTGTACGGTGAGATTGGGCAGGCAAATTTTACCGGGTTTCCCAAGCTATAGCTTGGGAAATCTTTGCAGGCAAATTGGTATATCTATTGAAAACAGGCATAGGGCAAAAGGAGATGCAGAAGCTACAGTTAAGCTTTTTAAACATCTTTTAGTAAATGATGTTAATGGAAATATCCCGATATTTTTAAGAGCGAAAAGTAAAGAACAACATATACCACCAAACCTTCCTGTTCAGCAATTAAATACTTTACCTCAGGCACCAGGTGTGTATTATTTTCATGATGAAAAAGGTAAAATTATATACGTTGGAAAAGCAAAAAGTATCTCAAAACGAGTAAATAGCCATTTTGCAAATAATAAACCTGCAAAACAAAAACAGGAATTTCTACGGAAAATTCATAGTATTTCTTATGATGTTTGCGCTACTGAGCTAATGGCTTTTATACTTGAAAGTGTGCAGATAAGACATTTGTGGCCGCAACAAAACCGAAGTCAGAAAAGGTTTGAGCAGGCGTATGCACTTTACTCATATTACGACAGAACCGGGTATATAAGACTGGCTATTGAAAAAAAGAATAGCACTTTAAAACCGCATTATACGTTTAATCTTTTAACTGAAGGGCATTCGTTATTAAGGCAGCTTTGCCAGCAATTCAATTTATGTAAAAAGCTTACGCATCTACAGCTTAGTGCGTCAACTTGTGAAAATGTTAATACAATTAATGGTTGTGCCTGTAACAATATTGAACCTGTTGAAGTTTATAATGAAAGGGTCTTGAATTGCCTTGAATATCTTAATACAGAACTGCCAACATTTGCTTTGTTAGATAAAGGAAGAAAGACGGAAGAGCAAAGTTGCATATTGATGGAAAAGGGCAGAATATATGGAATGGGATATTTGTCTGCTGAAATTCCAATTGAAAATATAGACAAACTTAAAGCTCAATTACAGCCTTTAGCAGAAAATGATTATATACGTGGATTAGTTTACCAGCATATAAAAAAGTATCCTTACAAGCGTAAGGATATCATCTCTGAATATATTTTTCAAGAAGACTTAGAAATGCAGCCCTTGGAATTAATTTAGCGCCAAGGCTTTCAAGATGAGTCGTATAAACCTGGCAGTCTATAAGTTCTATACCCTGCGATTTTAAAACTTCGCCATATTTTACAAGGGCGAATTTGCTTGCATTATTTTTCTTGCTAAACATACTTTCTCCAAAAAATACTTTGCCCATTTTTACACCATAAAGCCCACCTACCAATTCTTTATCCTCCCATACTTCAACGCTTTCAGCAAATCCTTTGTTATGGAGATTTGTATAGGCTTCTAAAATCTGCTTTGATATCCAGGTACCCGGTCCATAATTTCTTACAGCGTTTTGGCAATTTTCAATAACATCCGGAAAAGCTTTATTAATCGAAAAAGAAAATGAATTTCTTCTGATCAGCATTTTCATACTCTTGCTTATTTTGATTTCAGCCGGTAAAAGTATAAATCTCGGATCGGGAGAATACCAGCAAATGGGTTCATCTTCATTAAACCAGGGGAAGATGCCATTTTTGTAAGCCAATAATAATCTTTCCTGGGAAAGATCGCCGCCTACTGCATATAGCCCATCTTGATCAGTATCAACTATAGGAGGGAAATAAATGTCTTTGGAAAGAAGTATCATTGATAAAAAAGGAGAAACCTAAGATCATTTTTTTACTGAGGTTTCAATAGTAGCATTAATGCCTCTGTCAATAATAGCCTCACACATTGGTTTTAAAAAATCGAAGCTGCCGTTTTTTACAGCATATTTACCTTTTGTATGTATGATCATGGCAGATTGTTCAGCCTGCTCAATTGTATGAGCGCATATTAAAATAAGGGTATCAATAACCCACCCGAATGTATTTACCTCATCATTCCAAACAACCAAATTATAAGAGGTTTCTTTGGCAACGTTGAGCTTAACATCTATTAATTCCTGTAGATCAGTTTCTGGTTTCATTGTGTGCAAAAATAAATAAAATGCTATTCTTTTCAATTGGTTGCCAATTGAAAGTGTATAAAAAGATTGGATTTCTCTTTAGCTAAAATCGGAGTTTTTTCAAGTAAACTTTATTTAGGCACTGAATTTGGTAATAGTACATTTATTAAAAAAAACTTTCATTTAAAGGCTTAAAAGTTAAGGCTTTAAATAAAAAATTATGCGCTGGGCATGTTTGACAGCAATAATTATTAAATCTTTAGAACTAAAATTTAATCAAGTATGAAAAAGTTTGTAAAAATTATGATGCTGGTTTTGTCGGTAGGAATTTTATCAGCAGATGTTAATGCACAAAAGAAAAAAAGTACAAAAAAGACTTCTGCAAAAACAACTGTTGTAAAATTTACGCCCCGTGAGTTTGCAATGCCAGATTCAACATATATGTTGAAAGATGTGAGCGATACAAATGCTTATTATGCCAGTGTTCAGAATCTGATTGGTAAAAGAGGTGTAACCCTGGCTTATGCGGATAGTACTTTTCGTCCAAATGATCCTTTACGCCGTGGTGATTTTATTGTAAGCTTCAATTCAGCCTTAAATACAATAAAAGCTGCTATGGATGCTGGTAGGCTTGATACCACGATTGTAAATACTTATGATAAAAACCAGACTTACATAACGAGTGTAAGTGATCTTACTGATTTAAAAGATTCAAGTATTTATTATCCTGCAACACAATCTTTGATAGAAAAATGGGGGATTGCAGCACCTTTTACTAAAGCAAAAGTGTTAAACCCTGGTGGTGTGATGCTGGAGAATGATGTGTATGATATTTTAAAAGTAACCTTAGGGTATAATTCTCCCGGTTCAAACCCTTATGCTAAAGCAATGACAAGGGGAAAATTTGCTTATGTTTTAAATAATGCCGTTAATGATAAGCTTGGCCAGGTTGAAGATATGGTTATACGTAAAAAAGATTCAGTTGACGATGTAAGAAGAGGCCTGGAAATGACCATGAAAGAACAGGAAAAAGCCCGCAAAGATTCTGTTGCGAAAGAAGTGGAATTAAGTAAAATTGACGCACAAAAAAAAGAAGCCGAAGCCTGGAATGCTTTAAGTAAAAAAGAAAAACGCAGGCAAATAAAAGAGAATATTAAAGAGCAAAAGAATTAAAAAATAATCCAATATTTAAATCTGGAGGCTGCCGTTAGGCAGCCTTTTTTTATGCTTTTTTTTTA
>JANLXV010000068.1:0-6902 GCA_031365305.1 Chitinophagaceae bacterium | reverse complement strand
TTTCTTCTTTAATAAAAGGAAGAAAATAGGATTCTCCTATTCTATAATATTCGAGAATAGTTTCTGCAAGATGCTCCGGATCAGGCTCAGTGACAAGACCAACTTTACCGTGCGGCACCATTAACGGCAAGCCGCCAACATTTGTTACGATCATTGGTTTTTCAAAGTGATAGGCGAGCGGTGTTACACCGCTTTGCGTTGCATTCCTGTACGGTTGAATAACTACATCTGCCGCACATAAATAATATTTAACCTCGCTGTCAGCAATGAAATTTGTTTTAAGAATAAGGTGACTTTTTATGTCCAGCTCATTCATTAAATTGTTATAGAATGATTGATCTTCATAAAATTCTCCGGCAACCAAGAGGTGAATATTCTCTGAACGATTTTTGAGGATGTTTACAGCTCTTAAAAGAATATCCAGGCCTTTATATTTCCTGATAAAGCCAAAAAACAAAATAACTTTTTGTTGTGCATCAATGTTTAAGTGTTGCCTGGCCTCAATTTTAGAAACAGGGTCTCCAAAATTATCATAAAGCGGGTGGGGGATGAATTGAACCGGCTTGTTGGTAACAAATTGCTTTATATCATTCAAAACTTTTTCACTCATCGTTATAAATGCATCCACAGGCTTTAAGAAATAGGACGTAAAAGGTTTATCGCCGAAGCGTTTTTCATGCGGAATAATATTATCAGCAATGCAAACAATCCTGGTAAATTTATTTTTCTTAACTATCCTAAGTATAGTGCCTAAACATGGCCCCATAAAAGGCAACCAGTAACGCACTACAATTATATCAGGCCTTAACGTTCTTAAGATATTACCAACTTTAAACCAGTTCAAGGGATTTACAGAATTTATAATAACCCTGATCGGAATATTTTTTGGCGCAGGCTCAGATGAATATTGCGTGGTACCGGGAAATAAAAATGATGGATATTGAAGACTGAATGAATAAATGGTTGTATCAAAATCTTCGCTGATAAATTGTTTAGCGAGCCGCTCATCGTAAGATGCCAGGCCACCACGTAAAGGATAGGCCGGGCCAATTATTACAATTTTTTTTGCTGACAAAGCCTGCTTGTTTACGGTTACTTTTCTTTTACAAGATCATTCTTTGAACGGGAGAGTCCTAATTTATCTTCAATGAGATAATTATTTCTTTCTTCTGAATTACGGGAGATCAGCTCTGCCAAAAAACCTGAAAGAAATAATTGCGAGCCTATGATTGTGGCAACAATTGCAAAGTAAAATAATGGCCTGTCTGTCATCCCGGTTTTATCGAAAAATATTTTTGTGATGGCTAAGTATACAAAAATGCCCAGCCCTACAAGAAAAGCAACTGTTCCCCATAACCCAAAAAAGTGCATGGGATTTTTTCTAAACTTACCAACCAATACAATTGAAGCCAGATCGAGAAAACCATTGATAAACCTGTTCCAGCCAAACTTTGTAACACCAAATTTTCTGCGGTGATGTTCAACTACTTTTTCCCCAAATTTTTTAAAACCCGCCCATTTAGCAATCAATGGAATGTAACGGTGCATTTCACCATAAACTTCAATGCTTTTTACAACCTTTGATTTATAAGCTTTCAAACCACAATTAAAATCATGGAGCTGAATGCCCGATACCCGCCTGGTAGCCGAATTAAATAATTTTGATGGTATGTTTTTACTTAGTTTATTATCAAACCTCTTTTTTTTCCAGCCGCTAACTATATCATAGCCATCTTCCACGATCATCCTGTATAATTCCGGAATTTCATCAGGGCTGTCCTGCAGATCGGCATCCATAGTAATTACAACATCTCCGGACGAGGCTTTAAACCCTTCATTTAAGGCAGCGCTTTTACCATAATTTCTTAAAAATCTTATGCCTTTAATCCGTAAATTTTGCTGACGCAATTCTGTGATGACATGCCATGAACGGTCACTGCTACCGTCGTCTACTAAAATGATTTCATAAGAATAATCATTGGCAAGCATCACTCTTTCAATCCACGCCGCCAGTTCTGGCAACGATTCTTCTTCATCGAGTAAGGGAACTACGATTGATAGATCCATTAGCTGGCAGGGTTTTCAAAAACAGGTTTATTATTCTTAAGTATCGCCGCAAAAATTACTGCAAATACAGCATCAATGATAAGTGCAAAGCCATAAGACTGTATCATTGTCCAGGCGGTTATTTTTCCGGCTTCATTAAAGCGTTCCATTTGTTTGTTTATATCATCCGCAGGCATTTTCTGTTTTTCAAAAAATGCGAGATAGGCCGTTTTCATTTTATCAATAAAAGTGGGATCAATAAATTTTACATAGAGTAAATTAAATACCAGGTAAGTCAACTCCAGCACAGCTATAGTGATAAGCATAGCTTTTAAACAATCCTGAAAAGTAATAAACCCACCATTTTCTTTTTTTGCAGTATAACCGGTGTAAAATATTCCGCCTAAAATGATAACATAGCAAATGCCTTTGAGCACAGCAAACTGCAAAGGATTGGCATAAAAGAATTGATTTTGAATGAATATAAATACGCAATACAATAATCCTAAAATAATGCCTGTTTTAAGAGCAGACATATCAGCATTTTTTGCTACGGCCATGTGTTTTTAATTTAAAAATAAAGTTTCTCCATTAATAATACCTAAAGGTTTTCCCTTTAAGGTTTTGCCAATAAATGCATTGTTTTTTGATTTAGACAAAATATTTTTTTCAGTAAATACATATTCTGCTACGGGATCAAAAAGAGAAAGGTTTGCTTTTTGGCCCACATCAATTTTATATAAAGGAAGATCGAAAATTTTAATAAGTTTAGATGTTTGCATTTCTATAAATTGTTCAAAGGGCACGCCGCTTACCACTGCAGCACCAAACATGCTTTCCAAGCCGCACATGCCGGCTTTCGCATATTCAAATTCACAAATTTTATAATCCCAATTGTATGGTAAGTGATGAGAAGCCAAACAATCAATAACACCATCTTTTAACGCCTGCCTGAGGGCCAGCATATCATGCCTGGTGCGCAACGGCGGATCTACTTTTAAATTCGTGTTATAGTCTGCAAGATCATCATCACAAAAAAACAAATGATAGGGGGTAACAGAGCAACTTACTTTTACGGCCTCTTTTTTAGCCGCCGCAATAAGTTCGACAGAGCGTTGTGTAGAGACACCGGTAAAATGAACTTTAGAACCGGTGTATTTAGCAAGTTCAATATCTCTGCTGATTAAAAGTTCTTCAGCTATAGCAGGTTTGCCAGGCAAGCCTAATAACGTAGAATTTAAACCCTCATTCATTAGGCCGGAGGTGCTGATATTTTTATCTTCCGGCACCTGTATCAGTACACCATCAAACGGCAGTACATATTGAAGCGCCTTTAGCATAACGCCTGAAGACTGTAGGGGCCTTTGCCCATCTGAAAAAGCCACAGCGCCGCTTCTATGCATGTCGTACATTTCACTTAATTCAGCACCGTCAGTATTTTTTGTGATAGCACCTATAGGGAAAAGATTAACTGCAACAGCCCTGTTCTGTTGATTGATGTATTCAATTTGTGTTTTGCTATACACAACAGGGGAAGTATTGGGCATAAGCATTACACCGGTAAAACCGCCTGCCGCCGCTGCCTGTGCACCGGTTTCAATGGTTTCATTCTGCTCATTACCAGGATCACAAAAGTTAGCAAAGCAATCATGCCATCCTGCACTTACATGTAAACCGGCAATATCAATCACTTGATCACACTTCTCATCAGTATTGTCATCAAAACTTTTGATGAATCCATTCTCAATTAAAATATTTTTTATCTGGCCGTTATAAGGCGAAAGAGAAGAGATGATAGTGGCGTTCTTAATTAAAACCCTCATTAGGTTTAAACGAAATTTTCGGCAGCGAAGATAGATGTTTTTGCTTTTGTCGGTTGATAAGTTATTTTTGCGGCGATCAATTTTCGGGATGTAGCGCAGCCCGGTAGCGCACACGTCTGGGGGGCGTGGGGTCGCAAGTTCGAATCTTGTCATCCCGACAACTTTTTATATCAAAATCTCACAAAAGCCAGTAAAATCAAGGTTTTCTGGTTTTTGACCCCCTCAAATTTCATCAAAAAATAGCAAAAAAAAGGGCTTTCCAGTGAGTGTTTGGTGAGTGGATCATTTGATGCAATAAGTTGTATTTTTATAGTACCAGCGCAGGTTTTAGCGTTCTGGTGGTAGTGAAGAGCAGACGTGTTTTTAACAAAACCAGTGAGTAAGATGACCACCGATATTTTAGGGGTACAATTTATCCTTCGATGCCATAATAAAACTTCCCCCAATGGCGTCATTTATGCAAGAATTACCGTGAAAAAAAGGAGGACGGAAATTTCTTTGAAGCTGCATGCAGAGCGGCTTTCATGGGATCAGGCCAGTGGCTCTGTCAAAGATTCTTCGGAGGAAAACAGGACTATCAATAAAACCATCGAAAGCGCTCGTTTAAAATTAAATGAATGCTATCTCCAATTGCGGATTCAAAAGAAATTCATTTCAGGAGAGGCCATAAAAAATTTATTTCTTGGCTATACAGAAGAAGAAAATACCCTGCTTGGCTTAATAGATTACCACAATTCCACCATGAAGGGAGCCCTTGCCGAGGGTACTTTAAAAAATTACTTTACCACCAGGAAATACATCAAAATGTTCTTGTCCAAACGCTTCAAATCCACTGACATTTTCCTGGCTGAATTGAACTACCGCTTCATTACGGAATTTGAATTTTTTCTGCGCAATACAAAGCCTTTGGAAACCTCTAATCCCCTCGGTAATAATGGAATCATGAAACATATTGAACGATTAAAAAAAATTGGCAGGTTAGGTGTTCTGATGGAATGGATCCCGAAGCATCCCTTTGAAAGGTTTAAACTGCGTCTACAGAAATCAGAAAGACAATTTTTGACTACAGCAGAATTGCAGGTTTTAGAAAATTGTTCGTTTAAAAACAACACTTTGAACAAGGCTAAGGATCTCTTCATCTTTAGTTGCTACACAGGGCTTGCTTATATTGATCTGATCAATCTCACGCCAAACAATCTTTGTCTCGGAATGGACGGGGAATATTGGATAAAAACACTGCGGCAAAAGACTGATGTGGCGGTTAGTGTTCCGGTTTTACCACCGGCTTTGGCGATCATTCAGAAGTATAAAAATGATCCGCTTGTCACCAGCAAAAACAGGTTAGTTCCAATGTTCTCCAATCAAAAAGTGAATGACTTTTTAAAGCTCATTGCCAAAGCCTGCAACATTCAAAAATATATCACCTTCCATTTGGCGAGGCACACTTTCGCAACAACAGTCACCCTCACGAATGGTGTACCCATTGAAACCGTTAGCCGGATGCTTGGCCACACCAAACTTAGCACCACCCAAATTTATGTTCACATTTTAGAGAAAAAAATTAGTGATGATATGAGTTGTCTCAGGCAAAAATTTAAAAACCAGGACAATGAAAATGTATCACAACTCAAAGTGATTGGCCATTAGTTTTAGAGGTGATTTAATTGGATTAAACCAAACATTTTTTTTGAAGGGTTACATAAGAAATTATCGATTGAGATGAAAAAACTGTATGGCTTTAGATTGAAAATATCATTGCTTGAAAGGTGAGGTGTATGCCTTTTTTTCGAGGGTCATCAGCCGTTTTAAGAGGCGAAAAATGGTCTGAAGTTAATGTTGAGTTTGAACATATTTGAGAACTTTTCTTATGATTTGAAGCAGAAACCTTTACAGGTTGGCTTCATAATTTTTTCTTTTCACCAGCAAATTTCTTTTTTCAAAAGTCATTTAACAAACTATTTAACCAATCCATTTATAAAATGAAAACGCTTTAAACTGACAATTTTTCCGGCTGTTTTTTTGGAAACAATTTATAATCAACATTAGAAAACTTGCGAAATAATAAATTAAAAAATCATCCTAGGAGATTGATTTCAAGTCAGATTCAGGGCGGGGAAATCTATTAAAATGTTCAGATTTTAAAAACGCAAACAAACAAGAATTTAGAGAGCTATATTTTGTAAGGTTCATCAATAGAAAATAGATATTGCCTATGTAAAGCCACCAGAGCGAGGTAAGAATCTTGAAAGTTTTAGGTAGCCAGCTATGTTTTGGTTTAACCAAAACTTCAAAGGCATCTCATGCTTCGCATTCGGGCAGTGATTATAGGGCAACTGCATTTGTTCAGAGGAAAAGAAATAGTGAGATGGAAGAACAGGATGATTATAAAAAAAACAAAGGCGGCAGGCCGTGTAAAACAGAAAAGCGCAATATAATGATAGGCGTAAAATGCACGTCATCTGAGAAATCTATCCTTGAAAACAAAGCTCGAAGTCTACACTTAACACTCTCGGAATTTTTAAGATCATTAGGCCTTAACAGTAAAATTGACAGGCACAAAAAACAAATTCCATTAGAAGTTTTAGAGGCCATAGCGAACCTCAACCACATGGCTTCGAACCTCAACCAGATAGCAAAAAAACGCAACAGTTTTGACGAGCTTACCGGAGTTGAAAGACTACACTTGGAGGTTGCCGTGGAGCTTATAAGACGGTTTGTAAATGACTTTAAAAACTCTTTTATATGATAGGAAAAATTATTACCGGCAAATCATTTAAGGGTTGCATTGCCTATTGCCTGAATGACAAAATACAAAAGGAAAATGAACAAGTTTTTAAGAACAGAGCCGAGCTTTTACTTTGCAATAAATGCTTCGGAAATGAGAAAGAATTGGTGCAACAATTTAATGAAGTCAGGCAATTTACTCCCGGGCTTTCGAAGCCTGTGTTACATATTACTCTAAGCTTTGCACCGAATGAAAAGTTGCGGAACAATAAGCTCATGGAGATTAGTGAAGACTGTGCAAAAGCTTTT
>JANLXV010000045.1:0-3224 GCA_031365305.1 Chitinophagaceae bacterium | reverse complement strand
AAAAGGAGAACCCGTTGCCTGAATAGCAGAGCTGCCTGCGGCAGGCGAACTGAAAAACAACACAGCAACAGCAAATGAAATAATCGAAATGATAATGCCAATCATAAAAACATTATAGGCAAGGCGTATCATCTTGTATTTTCTGCCGAGCACTACACCAAGAAAATAGATGTCTTTGATAAGCGAGCCGTACAAATAGTCAGGATCTTTCATCATGCTGTGCATGGCTCTTTCATAATCCGGCAGCGATTTTTTGTAGAAGTTACCAAAGAACAACAAATTGGTTTTCTTATCTATCACTTCCTGCTCGCTAAAAACGCCTTCGGTTACCTTGGGCCTGGTGGAGAGTATGGATATTACAATTGTACATAAAGTGAATATGAGAAAAATAACGGTGGGTATGGTGAGATATGTATCTGTTTGCAGCCGCCTTACCAAAACAGATAAGATCACAGATATAATAATAGCATTTACTGAGATGAGTATATTGGCCTTACTATCGGCCATGCCGCTCAGTTGTATGTGATTATCTGATGTGAGCCGGAGCATTGTTTGAATGCCTTTTGTCATCAATCCTTTGTCTTCCTTCATCTTAGGTATATCATCTTCAACAGGCTCTTCAGGTTTTGATGCAGGCTTTTCTCCGGTTTCATCAACGTTGCTTTTTTCAGCCAGTTTTTTTCTTAATTTTTTTAGATTTTTTTCTTTCATATCGTTAAGCAGGTTAATGCAATAGTTGGTGTAAAAAATATGCGTAGCCAGCATTTTTTCTGTGCCTTCATCAAATGCTTTCCGGTCAACTTCCCCATTTCGCAAACGCAACTCTTCCAGCACAAGCTTGTTGGTGTCTTTAAATTGTTTTGTACCAAAGTGATAAGTATCTGCATCGCAAATGATCTGTTGCAATAAATTGGCAGGGTTACGCGGCATTCTTGTGGCCATTATGCAATTGCCGGTTTCTTCAATGGTTGGGTCGTCTGTAACATAATCTTTCATAAAAGCTTTCATGATCTCCACACTCTTCAGTTCATGCCCAACCGGTTCGCTGAACAAATGTCCGGTATCATGAAACCAGGCTGCAGTAAACAATATCAGCATATCATTTTCAGATAAATTGTAATGTCCCGCAATTTCCTTGGTGCGGTTTACAACAGCTTCGGTATGTTTAAGATTATGAAATATTAAGACAGGATTGCTTCTCTCTTCAAAAAGCGCTCTTACATATTGCTCTATTTTCTTATACACTTTATTAGTATCCATTTTTAAAATGTAAGATTAAATTTAGCACCTATTGAAAAATTGAAAATCCGGTCTTCATCAGAAAAACCATAGGTACCGGATATCATTACCAAATTAAAAGGTACAATATAAAATCCCGGGCCAAAAGAAGAATGCCATTGTTTTGAGGATTGCCCGTTTTGCCAAACTTTCCCGATATCATAAAAGCCGATAATACCAAAATCTCCCGGTAAAATATATGATGTAGATTTAAAAAGCTTAATGCGGACTTCACCACTTGAATACACCAGTGAAGAGCCTGAATACCTGTTTTTTCGGAAGCCTCTTAAAAAATTATTAGACCCTAAATTAAGCGCCTGGAAATAATCAAATTTATCACTGAAAATATGGCCAAAACCAAGTTTTAAAACGGCCACTAATCTATTGGGCCTTATCAACGGTGCATACACCTGCATATCTGTTGTAAACTTCGTGAGGCTTTTAGAATTAGTATTAAGCCCCGCAACAGATGATAATTCTGAATACCAAAGCACACCCCTCGTGGGAAACAATTCTTTATCAATATAATTAATGTCCATCTTAAGCCTGGCGCCAATAAAATCTTTGGTAGAGTATATGCTATTACTGTCGGCACCTATTAACGCCGGCTGAGATGATATCCTGTTTTTGTTATCCCTGTAATCGCTCCAGTAATGGTAATAGGTTGGGCCGAAACTAATATCAAATACTTCATTAAACCGCTTTCTCAGCAATAGATCTGCCGAAAGATAATTGTACCGCACCCGGTAAAAGTCCCTTGAATTGGTCTTTACGGTTTCGTTACCAAAGCCATAAAAATTATTTAAGGTTGGGTTTATAAGTTCTGCATTTACGATGATGTCTTTTCCTTTATAAGCGGAATTGAATATGCCATTATATTTTACCTGGTAAGCGCCTTTATTAAGTGCATACAAGGTTGAAAATTTTTGATTGGTAGAATAGGGATCTTTTTTAAAACCATACGTACGCCTTGTAAAGCCGAGGCCCAGCAGAATGTTATCATCAACATTATAACCAACATTTACCTGCGGAAACTTGTAATAATTATATTTATTTTCAATCACATTGTAGCTGTTCATCAGCAGGTTGTTTGAGAACCGGACCTTTGTACGGCTGGCATTGATCAGGCCATTGGAGTCCTGTGTATAATCGTACAGACTGTTTGGCAACTGGCCCCTGAGATCAAAGCTATCCCTGCCTTTACCACCGATTATGCGTAGCCTGATGTCCGATTTTACATCCGGGTCAACTTCAAACTCGTCAGCGCTATTTAAACCGTAAAGGCGTATTTCACTCGTAATTTTAGCATCGAATATCCGGTTGTATTCAACCACGGTAGTGTCTCGGCGTTTGTTCTCGTCATACATTAAAACCTGTAAGCCATTACCAGCTTTTTTGATTCTGAAATATTCTGCTTTATTACTGCCGGGCACACTTACTGTGTTGCTTAAAAACTTATAGTATGATAAAGCATTCTTTTGCAGCACAGCCCTTCGGCTTTTGAGCTTATCAATAATCATTTGCCCGCTGATCTTATAGATTTCCGGCGGCAATTTTCCTACGGCTTTTTGGATAACCTCATCTGTAACAGCATTCACAACGGAGTCTGTTATTTTCATCCAGTCTTTTTCATCCAGTTCATTTAAAAAGAAGCGATCAAAATCTCTTTCAATCCAATTGAACCAGTTGATATCAGGAATATTCTTTTTAAAGCCTTGTAAATATTTAAGGTGAAGCCTGGAGGCATAATTAATGAATAAGCCATCAGAATTAAAGAAAGCCTGGTCCCTGTCTCTCGGGACAGGATAATATGTTTTGCCTTTGCCTGAATCTCTCACACCCCATTTCCATTGATCAAAATGCCTGTCGAAATCGCCGATCAGCATATCAAGCAAACGGGCTTTAAGCACCGAGCGCTGATCAATTAAGTGGTCATTATCTTCAAG
>JANLXV010000674.1:0-4497 GCA_031365305.1 Chitinophagaceae bacterium | reverse complement strand
GGCGAAGTGAAGAAGCCAGGCCTTGGCCCTTTGCACACCGAGTTTGATGATAAAGGCAATGCCTATACCTCCATGTTTGTATCAAGTGAAGTGGTAAAATGGAATATTAAAGGGTTAAATGTATTGGACAGGGTTCCTACTTACTATTCAGTAGGTCATTTGATGATACCCGGGGGAGATTCAAAAAAACCAACAGGCAAATATTTAATTGCTTATAATAAAATTACCAAAGACCGTTTCTTACCAACAGGCCCTGAGTTATCTCAGAGTGCACAGTTGTATGACATTAGTGGAGATAAAATGCAATTAATAATGGACTATCCAACTATTGGAGAACCGCACTATGCACAGGCGGTGGCGGCCAGTGTTATCCGTGACAAATCAGTTAAGTTCTTTAAAATTGAAGAGAATAATCATCCCTATGTATCCAAAGGCGAAGGCACCACTAAAGTAGTAAGAGAAGGTAACAAAGTACATGTGTACCTAACGCTGATCCGTTCTCATCTTACACCTGATAATATTGAAGGCATTAAAATGGGTGATGAAGTTTATTTCCACGCCACCAACCTGGAGCAGGATTGGGATGTACCACATGGCTTTGCCATTAAAGGTGCATTAAATGCAGAACTGCTGGTTATGCCGGGTGAAACCACTACCTTAAAATGGATGCCTGACAAAGCAGGCATGTACCCGATGTATTGTACAGATTTTTGTAGTGCCCTGCACCAGGAAATGTCTGGTTATGTTAGAGTATCACCGGCGGGCAGTAACGTGCCAATAAGTTTTAGCACAGGTACTAACATGCCTAAAACTGACAGTAGCGCCAGCAAGGTAACTGCTTATAAAAAATAGTATTTACGCAAGAGAGAGATATGATTTTGTTCATAGTTGATGGTTCATAAAGCTTTTAAAATATGAGGTGGAGATAAGAGTATAATCTACTTACTATAAACTATGACTTCGCCCTGTTCTTAGTTCAATATAACGTATGAAAATTACTGAAATTACTATGATAACCAGGGCTTCGCTTTTTATTTGCGGACTTGGCTTATTAGCCGTTTTATTTATACCCATGTGGCGCATAGATTTACAGGCACCACAGTATCCTGAGGGATTACGGTTGTTAATCTATGCAAATAGATTAGCAGGAAATGTTGACATTATTAATGGCCTCAATCATTATATCGGTATGAAAACACTGCATGCAGATGATTTCCCAGAGTTTAAAATATTACCGGCTATCATCGTTTTTTTTTCCATTTGTTTTATCACCGTTGCCATTGTTGGAAAAAGAAAATGGATGAATTTGTTATGTATGCTTTTTGTAGCCTTTGGTATTATAGCGATGGTTGATTTTTGGAGATGGGAATATGACTATGGGCATAATTTAAATCCTGATGCTGCCATCATTGTACCCGGCATGGCTTACCAGCCGCCACTTATTGGGTTTAAACAATTATTAAATTTTGGCGCTTATTCAATCCCGGATATTGGCGGATGGATCTTTGTTGCCGTGGGAGCCGTTTTGTTAGGCCTGGTAATATTTGAATGGAGAAGAAGAAAAAAAACAATTGTAAGAACCAACAAACTTTCCTTATTAATTATTGGATTTTTAAGCTTGTCGCTTAGTAGTTGTAGTATCGAGCCACAAAAAATTCGCATTGGAAAAGACAATTGTGAGTTTTGTAAAATGACGATAAGCGATAACCGGTTTGGTGCAGAAGTAGTAACTAAGAAAAGCAAGGTTTATAAGTTTGATGATGCGCATTGCATCTTGGCTTTCATGCAGTCAAAAAAAATAATGACACAGGATATTGGTGGAATTTATTTTACGAATTTCAGCAGCCCTCATCAATTGATAAATGTTAAGGCTGCTCATTTTTTGCAAAGCCCCGGCTTAAAAAGCCCCATGAATGGAAACATAGCGGCCTTTAGCCATGAAGATAGCCTGGCCAACATGTTACCAAAATTTTACGGTAATAAAATTAGCTGGGAGGATATGCAGAAATGAGGTTTCTGCTTTTCATATTACTCCTGTTTTTTTGTTGTGCAACTTCGGCAAAAACAATACATGTAGGTTTAAGCCGAATGTATAAAACTGTCACAGCAGGTTTATCTGCTTCAGAGAACGGCGACACAGTGTTGGTTGATGCCGGTAACTATAAAGAGAAAAACTTAGTCATCAAAAAAAGCATTGTTCTTACAGGTATAAACTACCCGGTATTAGATGGCGAAAAAAAATATGAAATTATTTCTATCGCCGCAAATGGGGTTGTGGTAGATGGATTTAAAATTGTGCATTCAGGCATTTCAAGTCTGGAGGATTTAAGTGGTATAAGGATTTATGATGGTAAAAATGTAGTTCTCAAAAACAATATTCTGGAAGATACTTTTTTTGGTATATACACACAAAATGGTTCCAACTGCACCATTGAAAACAATCGGCTTACTGCCTTCAGTAAGCAGGAACAGCAAAGTGGCAATGGCATTCATTGCTGGAAGAGTGACAGCATGCGGATTATCGGTAACAACATAACCGGCCACCGCGATGGAATATATTTTGAATTCGTAAAGAACTCCATTATCTGGCGTAATAGCTCCATAAATAATATACGGTATGGATTGCATTTTATGTTTTCCAACGATGACATGTATGTCAGCAATATTTTTAGTAATAATGGTTCCGGTGTGTCTGTCATGTTTAGTAACAGGATAAAAATGTTCAGTAATTATTTTGAAGAAAACTGGGGTGATGCCGCTCATGGCATTTTGCTTAAAGAAATATCAGACGGTTATATGCAGGGCAATCATTTTGCAAAAAATACCAGCGCCATTTACATGGAAGGGGCCAACAGGATTTATATGTACCGGAATAGTTTTGAAAACAATGGATGGGCATTAAAAATACAGGCAAGTTGTATGGATGTGGTGTTGGAACGCAATAATTTTATCGGCAACACTTTTGATGTTGGCACAAATGGCTCGCTTGTGCTGAATACATTTAAAAATAATTATTGGGATAAATACGAAGGATACGACCTCAATAAAGATAATATAGGCGACATCCCTTACCGGCCCGTGAGCATGTACTCCATGATAGTAGAAAAATACCCGCCGGCAATGATTTTGTTCAGAAGTTTTATAACAGCCTTATTAGATAAAACAGAAAAAATATTACCAAGTATTACACCCGAAAATTTGAAAGATAATACACCATTGATGCGGAAGGCATTTTGAATGAGCTATCAGCGATCAGCTATCAGAAATCAGACATGAGCAAGGGCTGATAATCGAAAAGCTGATAACTGAAAGCTAATAGCTGATTTCTGATAGCTGACGGCTCAAAAAAACACGATGATCATTGCAAGTAATGTAACCAAACAGTTTGGCAAATTAAAAGCGCTGGATAATGTTTCCACTACCTGTAACAAGGGAGAATGTATTGCTTTGATTGGCCCTAATGGAAGCGGCAAAACAACGTTGATAAAATCTATACTGGGAATGGTAGTGCCTGATAGTGGCTTCATTACTTTCAGAGATAAAAATATTTTACATCACTGGAAATACAGGGATGAAATTGGCTACATGCCGCAGATAGGAAGGTATCCCGATAACATGACCATCGGCCAGGTGCTGGATATGATGAAGGATATAAGAAATAAAAAAGCGGCGCTGGATGAAGACCTTATTAAATCCTTTTCGCTGCACAATTTGCTGAATAAAAGAATGCGAACGTTATCGGGAGGCACAAGACAAAAAGTAAGTGCAGCCCTCGCTTTTTTGTTTGATCCTGCGGTACTTATTCTTGATGAACCCACGGCAGGTCTTGATCCTGTGGCATCTGAGCAACTGAAAGAAAAAATTATTTCAGAAAAAGAAAAAGGAAAACTCGTGTTAATCACTTCGCACGTGTTAAGCGAGTTGGATAATTTAGTAACAAGAATTATTTACATGCAGGAAGGCAAACTGCTTTTTCAGAAAAGTATTGAAGCATTACGACAAGATACCGGCGAAGAGAAACTTTCAAAGGCCATTGCTTGGGTGATGACAAATGAATAGACAATGGTTTTGAGCTAGTAGCTTTCATCCCGCGTGCTGCAGGTCGGAATCCAAGTGGCCGAAGGGCTGCGCGCCGGTTTTGAAAAAGGGCTGATCCATCGCGATGTGAAACCGGGCAACATCCTTTTCGCCAGCGACGGCTCGGCGAAGGTCGTGGACTTCGGCCTCGCGGTCTTCCACGAGCAGGAGGCGGCGCAGAGCGGCGACATCTGGGGCACGCCGTATTATCTCTCGCCCGAGCGCCTGAACCGCCAGCAGGAGGATTTTCGCAGCGACATCTATTCGCTCGGCGCGGCGCTCTTCCACGCCATCGCGGGGCGCCCGCCCTTCGAGGCCGAGGATGCGTCGCACGTGGCACTGAAGCATCTGCGCACCCAGGCAGTGAGTATCCAGGCCTTCGCGCCGGGCGTCTCGAATGCCACGGCCTACGTGATCAAC
>JANLXV010000652.1:0-2117 GCA_031365305.1 Chitinophagaceae bacterium | reverse complement strand
AAAAGACCCGAAAAACCTTGTGTTGGTTATTGCAGATATGGCCAGGAGTGAGCCCCCGATGGAAAGCACCTTTGTAGCAGAATTGAACAGGCGGTTACTTGAAAAAGGCAATACACTTTCTTTACCCCTAAACTGGATAGAGCAAACACTTTCAGAAATTGGAGTAACAACCAGCGAGCTTATACAACTTGATAATCAAAACCAGGCTGCTACACAGGTATCTGTAAGTAATTGTATTAACAGCTTTCGTTTTTTAAGCACCACTAACTGGAGAGATTTTATAGAAGATACGAGCATAGTTGAGGCCACGCTTAGGCAGGACATTAATGGCGTGTATGAAAAAATGGATTTTCATACCCGTGATCAGTACAGGCATGTTGTTGAAAAAATTGCGTTTAAAAGCAAGTCTTCAGAACAGGTGGTGGCGGAAAGCGTTATTCAGGCAGCAAAAACCGCAGCATTAAATAATAATCTAAAACAGTCGCATGTAGGTTATTTTCTCACAGGTGATGGTTGCATTGCAACAGCAAAAGCTGCCAATGCTAAAATCAACATTTCTGAAAAATGCAGTAGAATTAGAAACAAACATCCCTTATTAATTTACCTGGGCAGCATTAGCATACTCACCCTTCTTATTTGCTGGTTACTTATAGAGGAAATTGCAAAAGAAGAACTTTCTACTGCAGTAATGATAACGGTTTGTATTGTGGCTTTACTAACCACAACCAGGTTTGCAGTTTCCCTGGTAAATTGGTTAAGCACCATCGCAATAAAGCCAAACCTTTTGCCAAGGATGGATTTTTCTAAAGGGATACCCGCCGAAGCAAAAACGATGGTAGTGGTGCCTACACTTATTACAGGTTTTGAAAACATCAATGATCTGTTAGAGGGGCTGGAAGTTAGGTTTCTTGCCAACCGTGATGCAAATCTTTACTTTGGCTTACTTACAGATTTTAAAGATGCCGCTTCCGAACATTTGCCTGCAGATGAATCGCTGGTGCTTGCAATAAAAAATGGCATTATTGAATTAAATAAAAAATACGGGAGAACATCTAACGATACTTTCTTTCTTTTTCACCGCCACCGCAAATGGAATAAGGACGATAAAATATGGATGGGTTATGAAAGAAAGCGTGGCAAGTTGGGCGATCTGAATGCATTATTAAGAGGCAAAGACAACAACTGTTTTTCAGAAGTTGTGGGCGATACGTCTTGCTTCAACCAAATAAAATACATCATAACACTTGATACGGATACGCAACTACCCCGCGACACGGCATGGAAGATGATTGGAACTATGGCGCATCCATTAAACCATCCTGTTTATAACGAAAAGAAAAGAAGAGTTACGGAAGGGTATGGCATTCTTCAGCCAAGAGTATCAAATAGTTTACCGGCTACTGAAAGCTCTTTATATGCACGCCTGTTTGGTAACGATCCTGGTACTGATCCTTACACAAAAGCCTCGTCGGATGTGTACCAGGATTTGTTTGAAGAAGGTTCATTTATAGGGAAAGGAATTTACGATCTGGATGCATTTGAACTGGCACTTAAGGACAAGCTTCCTGAAAATCGCATCTTAAGTCATGATTTGCTGGAAGGTTGCTATGCCCGTTCCGGTTTAATTACCGATGTACAATTGTACGAAGAATACCCGCATAGGTATGATACAGATATGCAGCGACGGCACCGGTGGATAAGGGGCGACTGGCAGATAGGGAAATGGATATTACCCTTTATACCCGGTCACGACAAGAGGCTGCATATAAACCCGATTTCTTTCATTTCAAAATGGAAAATATTTGATAATCTCCGGCGCAGCTTAATACCGTTATGCCAGTTATTATTGCTGTTGTTTGGTTGGACGTTATCATCGCTTGCCTGGTTTTGGACGCTTGCTGTAACCCTTATAATTGTATTGCCGTATTTGGTTAATTTTTGCTGGGAGTTGTATCGCAAGCCTCCCGACGTAATATTTATTCAGCACTTTGTATATACCAGTCGAACTGCTCTTGAAAATTTTGTTCTGCAGAGTCTCGACTTGATTTTTCTGCCTTATGAAGTGTATTTAAATATTGATGCTATTGTGCGTACGCTGTGGCGGGTGAATATATCCG
>JANLXV010000623.1:0-11664 GCA_031365305.1 Chitinophagaceae bacterium | reverse complement strand
GCCGATAGTGCTAAAAGCGCCAAGCTCGCTATTGGAATGTTTGCCAGGCTTTACGCCATAAGCCCCTCTTGCAGAAAGTGTATCATCCTGCACAATCGTCCACCGTTGTGTTATGGGAGAAATGAAAATGGAAAGAGTCGGTGCAGGCTTATAATCCAGGCCGGGGCTAACTAAAATATATGCCGGTGAAAGAAAAGCTGATGATAAAGTTTTAACTCCGTTGGCATCGTACCCATAACCTTTAAATAGTTGTGACCGGAAATTGAATAATGCAGCGAGGTTAAGCTTTGAGGTTATTGCATGGCCATACTTTGAAAGAAAATCAAAACGGTCATCATTTTTACGGCTGCCAAGGCTGGTGGTTTTTACATAACCCAGGTTAAAGTCAAAAGTATTATCCCAACTGTTCTTATCTTTTTTATAGAAGGCAAATAAGCTTAATATAGAATTCAATGATAACGAAAAATCTTCGCCACCTGCTGCCCAGTTGCTCAGCGATCCCTGTGATACATTAAGGCCATACAGCCCACCTCTTTTCCATGTTTTTGGTATGGTATCATCGGAGTCTTTTTTAATGGTTTTCTCAGACGTATTTTTTAAATCTGTAACCGTTTGATCCTGTGCGGAAGCTGCTGATAAAATAAAAAAAACCAGTACAGTTAATAGTGGTCTCATACTTATAGTTTGCAAACAAAACTAAAGTGTTTTTGATTAGTGATTCACCGGAAGCAGAATCGTTATCAAAGTTCCATCAGGCATATCCTTTATTTCTGCTTGTGCTTTAGCACTCTGGTTAAGGTTATTAAAAATAGCTATCCTGTCTTGCGTCACTTTTATACCTAATGAAGTTTTCTGCAGAGGATTATTCATTTTCATATTGGCGGCTTTTGCACGACCAATACCGTTATCCTTTACCTGTATAACAATTTCATCTTTGTTGAGAGCAGCAGATAAATGCAACATCCCCTCATGGTCTTGTTTATTTCGCAACCCATGTATAATGGCATTTTCTACAAAGGGCTGTATCATCATCGGTGGGATTAAATAATTGTATTCTTCAAGATCACTATCAACTTTATAATGAACAACAAATTTATTTGCATAACGCATCTGTTCCAGTTCTATGTATAACAGTAATGCTTTCCAGTCATCGGTAAAAGGCACCAACTGGTGCATTGAATTTTCAAGTACCAACCTGGTAAGTTTTGAAAATTTCCGGATCATTTCTGAAGCAACTTCTTTATTATTTTCAAGTGCGTAGGATTCTATCGTGTTCAGAATATTAAAAACAAAATGCGGGTTCATCTGTGCACGCAAAGCTTTGGCTTCCAGTTCTGATACTTGTTTTTCCTTAACTGCTTTATCTCTCTCCTCTTTACGAACTCTTTCCACATAGTGATACACAAAATAAATAAGGTTCCATATTAGAAGTGTGATAAAAGCTATTGATGTTCGAACAAAAAGAATACTGTAAATATCCATGTCCACCTCATAGGAAACTATAATTAGTTCCATGAAAGAAAAGAGTAAAGTAAATAATATTGCAAAGAAAAATGTAATGCTAAAAAAATAGAGAACCTGTGTTTTAAAAGGTATTTGGGATATTTTCATTTTCAATAAAACACGCCTCATCAGATGAGTAGTTATTATGCCGGCAATCGTAAATTGAATAACAGCTTTGAGTAAAATAATATGATAAATTCCACCAAGAACCAACCCAAAAACAAAACACAGAATTAAATATATCGTCCAACCTATTAACTGGCATTTCCAATATATGGTTGTTTTATGCAAAATGATAAACGACTTCGGTTCTAAATCGAGTAAAGAGTTTAGATGAATTCAAATACTGGTGGAATTAACCGGAGGCTGGCAGCCTTATCACTACTCTTGTTCCTGCACTTAAATCCTGTATTTCTATGTTTGCTTTTCTCTCCTGGTTAAGATTATTAAAGGTAGAAATTCTATCCTGTGTTACTTTTATGCCAAGTGAATTTTTCTGGATTGGATTATTTACTTTTAGCGCTGCTGCTTTAGTACGTCCAATACCATTATCTTCCACGTGCACAATAATATATCCGTTTTGAAGACTTGCAGATAAATTTAATATACCATTAGGTTCGGATTTATTTCTTAATCCGTGAATGATAGCGTTCTCCACAAAAGGCTGAATTATCATCGGCGGCATGTAATATCCTCCTTCCAAAATCCGTTGCTGCACATTGTATTTTACCATGAATTTATCACTATAACGCATTTGCTCCAGTTCAATATATAATTGTAACGACTGCCAGTCATTCTCAAAAGGCACCAATTGATTCATTGAATTTTCCAATACCAGTCTTGTAAGACGGGAGAACTTCTGGATCATTTCTGAAGCGGCTTCCTTATTATTTTCAAGAGCATAAGATTCAATGGTATTGAGAATATTAAAAACAAAATGCGGATTCATTTGCGATCGTAAAGCTTTCAATTCGCTTTCTGAAAATTTACGGTTGAAATCAGCTAACAATTTCGCTTCCCTTTCAGTCTCTAAAGCCTGGCGTTGCTGTATCAGTTCAGTAGTACGTTCTCTGATTTGTTGTTCTAATGTTTCGTTTTGTGTAGATAATATCTGTTGCTTATCTTTTTCGTGTTCAATGGCCTTTGCTGAAAGTTCTTCGACTTCCGCAACCCTTACTTGTAACGCAATCCCGGTTTTTGCAAATTCGCCGGCAAAAAATAACGATAAACCTATTGCAGGGATGATGAAACAAAGGCTATAGCAAAAATAGGCCTCTTCTAATCGGCCGTATAATTCAAAAACTATTGTTGCTGTCATCAGCATTAAACATAAAATGCCTGTGATCACCAATATTGCTGATACAGGTTTTCCATTTTGGAATGACTTTAAATTGGCCCGTAAAAATTCGATAATTACAACTGGTGTAAAAAAAGTAACTATGAAACCGCCCCAATCATAAAAAAATAGAAAAGCCGGAATTACCAGTAGGCCAAAGATTATTATTACAACATACAACCAACTTTGATGTTGTTGAAAAAGTATGTAGGTGCCGTTGAGGAAAAATATTAATCCTGAAACCCATAGAACCTGCTGCGTTAAAAAGCATAAGTTGGCCTCGTTTACTGTTCGGTTTTCTATATGTGCAAGTATTTGCATGAGCATTCCTGCGAACATGCAAAAACAAAATATGCCATTGTATAAATATACCTTTTTTAGTGGGTAAGAAAAATATAAAAAAAGTAATAGAAATCCCAAAGGCAGGTAGAAGGATAATTGTATTGATCTTAGATTTTTGTAAAAGCCTTCAAAACGAAGATAATCATCAAAAGCCTGGTTGTTTTCTTTTAATACCATCTGTAAGCAGGAAGGTGTAAAGCCAATATTTAAATACAGGTTTCTCTTGTGAAATGAATATCGCACAGCAAGCTCCTGTGTAGCAGTACTTCCCAATTTAATGCTATAAGGCCGGGAGGATAAAATCCTGGTATGTTCTGCATCAAAATCAGCACTGACTAATCCCAGTCTATATAATAATTTTCCATTTAAATAGATTTCAGATGCACCTTGTGCAGAAATTGAAATAGCCAGTTTTTCATTTAAAAGAGAAGAATCTATTTTTAATTTTAACCTAAACCAACCAATACCTGCTCCTTTAACTGAAGGTAAATTATGTAAACTAAGCGTGGGATTAACGGGTTGCCAATTGCTGTCGCTGTAGCCGGGTGTTGCCCATAGTGAATGATCGCCGGGATGAAATTTCCAGCCACTGTCAAGTATAATACCTTTGTGAGAAATAGTTTTTAAATCAAAGTACCTGGCATGATTACTTTGTGAAAAACATTTACCGGATAACATGCAGGCAAATAACATTATAAATTTTACCATTCTCATTAGCAAAAAGTATAGGGTTTAATTGATGGCTAAGTATTTAAATTTATTCTAACAGTATATTCTGACCACAAAATGGTTCAACTGATAAAATTACACTTCTATTCTGGCAGGTTTTATTTTTTCAATAACCCGTACTACCGTGTTGCTCATTCATCTGCTTTCCCCGCTCATTTACATCTCTGTAAAATTTTTGAAGTAATTAATTTGATATTCTATTTTTTGCTATTAAAATTCAGCGATTACCGCAGTAAGATTTATTAACTTTCAACTGCCTGCTCTTTTACGACACTAAATTATCTTACTATGATAAGGGCTATTTTGGTAGATGATGAACCACAAAGCTGTAAAGCGCTTGCAATAAAATTAAAATCTGTTGGGGAAGATATTGATATTGTTGGCACATTCTATCATCCTGATAAAGCAGTTAGCGCCATCCTTAAACTTAAACCAGATGCTGTTTTTCTTGATATCGAAATGCCTGGTATGAATGGTTTTCAATTGCTGGAGCAAATTCAGGAATTTAATTTCGAGGTAATTTTTATTACGGCCTACAATAATTATATGTTGAATGCACTTCATATCAGTGCGTTGGATTACCTGTTGAAGCCGGTTGATACAGACGAATTAAAAAACGTAATAGTCAAATTGAGGAAACGGCTTTTAAATCAACAAAATCCTTTGAAGAAACTTGAGCAGCTTTCATTATTAAAAGATTCTCTCAGTGCGCATCATCCTCCAAAGAAGCTGGCGCTAACAACGCTTCAGGGTATAATTTTTTTAAATACCTGTGAAATAATCAGGGTTGAAGCACTAAGCAATTATTCTACTTTTTATCTTGTCAACAATCAAAAAATTGTGGTATCAAAAACGCTTAAAGAATATGAAAGTGTTCTTACCCATCAGCATTTTTTCAGGGTTAGCCGTTCATGTATTGTAAATACTGATTACATTTTTAAGTATAAGCATGAGGATGGGGGAATGTTGGAATTAAAAGATGGTACACATATTAGTGTTGGTCCACACCGCAAGAGTGAGTTGGTCGAAATGCTCTCAGGTCTGTAGTTTCCATAATTAGTTTTCAGCGGCAGGTCAAGTTGATTAAACTAAGCCTGTGTTTATTTTAAGCGCCCTTAACTCACAGGCGTACAATATTCAATAGTTAATATCCACATTTGGCTCTTTACCAGCCCTGCTCTGCTCAATTATCACCAGGCAGTCTAAATCAATTATTAGTTTAGATAAATACAATGATTCATTTTATTATGATCATTCAATTTTTTTATATAGCCTGCAAAATGTTTAACAATAAAAAAAATAAAATCATGAAAAAATTAGAACCGTTTTTTTTTATCTCATTCGTTTCATTATGCTTAATAGCACTAAATGGTTGTACAAAAGAAACAGCCTTTAGCAACGAACAACAGTTAGCTATTGAAAAGGCAAATGCTTTAAACGCTGCGGCAAAACCATCAGGTGGAAATATAACTGTTGCAGGTGGTGGAATAACGCTGGAATTCGGCGAGAAAACAACTTATGAATTTTCTGCGGTTCAAAGTCGCGGAAAAACAACTGGTCATTTTATTTTAAAATTTCGTGCGGCGGGTGGTTCTCTTTGGGTAGATCTCGATTGCCTGAGACTTTTTGGTGATAATAAAGCTACTGTAAGTGGCGTGATAACAAAAGTAACTGTTAACCCTAATGCGAATCCGGATTTTCCACCACCCCCTTTTATTTTTGTTGGAGGAAGAGTATCGTTTACTTGTCAGGACAACGGAGAAGGTGGTGATGCACCTGCCGATATGGTAAGTGATATTGGGGAACTCCCTGGTATACCAGCATCCTGTGCTGATGAATGGCCCGTCTACCTTCCTTTAGACGGGAATGTCCAGATAAATAAATAGCATTCTGGTAGCTATTTAATTAAAATTTAATGCAGCCATTGGTGAAAGAACCGATGGCTTTTTAGGTCTGACTCACGGCTATAAATACGGTTATTAAATGCACTGCTATTTGCTCATACGTCAGGGCAGACGCATAAAAATTAGTTACAACAAAAGGAATTATTTTCTTAATCACGAAGGGATGCAATCATTTTAGAAACAAATAATTTTCTTCGATTTTCGTCAACCCCGAAGGGGTGAAATTTCACCCCTTCGGGGTTTAAAGCGATTTAGGAATTTATGTTTCTACAATAGTATCAGCCTTTCAGGCTTTGGAAATTTTAATGTGTCTGCACTGCTATTTGCACACACACTTGCCGAAGAAAGTTTTGCAGCGATAATTGGAATGGACCTATTGGCTCATTCCTGCTCAGGAAAGTTTTTTGTATTTTGTTATTGGCAGATCATCTTCATAATAAAATATTATGGAAAGGCTCATTCAAAAACTACTGGATATTCCGCCGAACTATATCATAATTTCTTTGGTAACATTATTCTATATTTTTGAACAAATATCAAATACACCTTTTAGGTTTACAAAACGACCCCAACATCTTTTTCACAATCTTATTATTCAAATTCTTACATCGGCAGTTAGTTTTTTCTTTGCTTCCTTCCAGGTATTGTGCATTCAATGGATCGCCAACAATCACATTGGTTTATTTAATCAAATAGAAATTCCTTTTGTAGCAAAGGCTTTTATCGGTGTGGCCTGCTTTGATTTTACAACGTATTGGTTTCACCGCATAGCGCATAAATTACCATTAGTCTGGCGTATTCACCGTGTGCATCATAGCGATACCTCGATGGACTCGTCTACATTTTTCAGGTTCCATCCCTTTGAAATTTTCTTTTTCGGACTTGGACAAATTCTGGCTTCAGCCATATTTGGATTAGATGCCCTTATACTTGGGTTATACTTTTTTATAATAATAATTTTTAATATCCTCCAACATAGCAATGTCCTGTTTCCCCTATGGACTGATTCTTTATTTGGGAAGATTTTCGTTACACCCAATCTTCATAAAATACATCACTCGCAACAGCAGCAATACACTGATTCAAATTTTGCAGACATTTTTATTTTATGGGATAAGTTATTCGGCACCTATAAATATCTTCCTGTAAAGAAAATTAAATATGGCCTGCAGGAATTTACTGAAGAAAAAAGACAAACTTTTTGGTATCTATTAAAAAGCCCTTTTCTTAAAATAGAACGACTGCCCGATAACCTCGAATCAAAAAAAGAAATAAAGCTTTTACAAAAATCGTAACACCAATAATAAACTACTTATGCAAAAGAGCTACAACTTATATTATAATCTGGGCTATTGGTTTCTGTTACTAATCGTATTGGTATTTGCAGGATTTTACACTTCCTACTTTACTGTATTCTTCGAACCCAAAGCGCCTATCCTTCATATACATTTTACGCTAATGGTTCTTTGGATAGCCATGCTTATTACACAACCCTTTCTCATAAAATATAAAAAGCTGGCCTTGCACAGAACGATGGGAAAAATAAGTTATGTGCTTGTTCCGCTGGTTTTGATTTCCGCTTTTTTAATGATCCGTTATTCCTACTACATTTCAGTTAAAGATCTGCAGCAAAAAGCTGCACAGGGATTAAATCAATTTAGCCACAACCAAATATTGCAGCAGGCCGCTATTAATGTAGCCATCGCTTTCTTTTACTTTTTCCTGTTTGCCTTATTCTATTCCCTGGCCGTTATCAACAAGCGCAAGTCTGCCCTTCATTCAAGGTACATGGTGGCATGTTCTTTAACCCTGCTTGGCCCCACTGTTGACAGGATAGTGTTTTTTAATGTGAAACTGCCGGCTTACATCACTTATGAATTGCCAACACTTATTATTATAGATATTCTGCTTGTTATGCTTTTATTAAAAGATTATAGAGATAAACGCTCAACAAAAACATTATGGATTTGCCTGGTGATTTATATAATAGCAGAAGCACTTTATTTTACTGTTCCGTACACAAATGGATGGCAACAGTTTGTAACTTTTGTTATGATGCCTGAACCTTAGTTTTTCATGCGCATTCATAGATTGAAAACAATGATATACCTGATAGAAAAAGTAAGCAGATTTTATGGGAACATCTGATAACAAAACAAATGCATAAATCAATTGTGTTTTTATGACGATTATACAAATAATATTCCCATTGTTTTTATCGCTGATTGGTTTTAATGCGATAGGTCAGACAGATATTTCCGGTATCAATTACGATCTTGTCATTTTAAACGGAAGAGTTATTGATCCGGAATCGAAACTTGATGCTGTTCGCAACATCGGTATTACTAAAGGAACTATTAAAACAATCAGCACCAAATTGTTGAAGGGAAGTAAGACAATTGATGCAAAAGGCCTGGTAGTTTGTTCCGGATTTATTGACCTGCATCAGCATGGCCAGGATGCCGAAAATTACCGTGCAAAAGCAATGGACGGCGTAACTACTGCCCTGGAACTTGAAACAGGTACGGCTGATGTTGATAAATGGTATGCTCAGCGAGAAGGCAAAAGCCTTATTAATTATGGGGTAAGTGCCGGGCATGTTCCAATACGTATGAATGTGATGCATGATTCCGGCAAGACAGTACCTACAGATAATGCGGCGAATAATATTGCATCAGAAACTGAGTTGACCCAGATAAAACAACAAATTGAATATGGATTAAAACGTGGTGCAATTGCTGTGGGTTTCATTATTCAATTTACTCCGGCTGCTTCCCGTTGGGAAATCATTGAAGCTTTTCGGGTTGCAGCAAAATATAAGGCTACATGCCATGTTCATATCCGCTTTGATGATGAACAGGAGCCGAACAGCAATATCCAGGCTCTCGAAGAAGCAATTGCAGCAGCAGCAGTCACAGGTGTTTCATTACACGTTGTCCACATACATAGTATGGGCGGCCGCACTACTTTCCGCCTTTTGCAAATGATTAGTGATGCAAAATCTCATGGTATTGACATCACTACCGAGGCTTATCCATATACTGCCTGGATGACTGAAATTGAATCGGCAACCTTCAATGAAGGATGGCAGGAGAGGTATGGTATGGACTACAAAGATTTGCAGTGGGCAGCCACAGGTGAAAGACTAACAGCTGAAAGTTTTGCCAGGTATCGCAAGCAAAAAGGATTAGTGATCGGGCATCAGTACCCGGAAGATTTGGTGAAGAAAACCACAGCGAATCCGCTGACGATGATTGCTAGTGATGGGGAGTTAATTAATGGCAAAGGACATCCGCGAACTGCCGGTACTTACTCCCGGGTTTTAGGCCATTATGTCCGCGAAACGAAAACGCTTACATTGATGGATGCTATCCGCAAGATGACGCTGATGCCTGCACAACGATTAGAGCGCCGGGTTCCAATGATGAAAAACAAGGGACGCATCCGTGTGGGAGCCGATGCAGATATTACCATTTTTGATGCTGAAAAAATTATTGATAAATCAACTTATGAAGAACCGGCGAAGTATTCGGAGGGTATTATGTATGTGCTGGTGAATGGAGTGCTTGTTGTAAAAAACGGCCAACTTCAAAGTGGTATTGCACCTGGCCGGGTAGTTCGGACTTCAATAAAAATGGGGAAGGTTAATTAAAAAAAAATGAAGGCTCCGCAAAAAAACAACTATTATGAAAATTCTTACTTATTTTTTTCTTTTCCTCAACTGCAGTTTACTAAGTTGTCAACAACAAAAAAAATTGCCTCCCGGTTGGATAGACGAGCAACGTTTATTGAAAGCAGATAAAGAACCAGGCAACTGGATGTCGCTGGGGAGAAATTATATGCAGCAGCATCACTCACCATTAAAACAAATCAATGCAGGGAATGTAAAAGATCTTGGCTTTGCATGGCAGTATGAAACCAATTCAAACAGGGGCCTTGTATACCGTGGGTTGGAAGCCACGCCGATTGTTGTGGATGGTGTGCTTTACACTTCCGGTGCATGGAGCCAGGTATACGCATTAAATGCTAAAACCGGAAAAGAAATCTGGCGCTATGATCCGCAGGTGGATGGTAATTATGCAAGAAGGGCCTGCTGCGATGTAGTGAACCGTGGTGTGCAGGTATGGAAAGGGAAAGTGTATGTAGGCACGTTGGATGGTTATCTTGTTTGCCTTGATGCAGCTACTGGAAAAGTTATCTGGAAAGCTGACACTTTTATTGACCGTACGGCCTTTTATACTATTACGGGACCACCACAGATTGCAAAAGGCAAAGTAGTGATCGGAAATTCCGGCGCCGAGTTTGGCGTTCGCGGTTATATTTCAGCGTATGATTTGGAAACCGGAAAATTTGCATGGAGATTTTTTACTATACCGGGAGATGCCAAAAAAGGTTTTGAACATCCTGAGATGGAAATGGCATCTAAGACCTGGGATCCTGATTCTGACTGGAATGCTGGTGGTGGTGGAACAGTTTGGGGTGAATTTGCTTATGATCCAATCCTGAACCATTTATATGTAGGAACTGGTAATGCTACTCCTTATCCAATTTGGTACCGAAGCCCCAAAGGAGGTGATAATCTTTTTCTTGTTTCAATTCTGGCTATCAACCCTGATAGCGGTAAATTGATTTGGCATTATCAAACCACTCCCGGCGAAATTTGGGATTATACCAGTACTATGAATATGGTATTAGCTAATCTTACAATCAAAGGAAAGGAGCGAAAGGTTATCATGCAGGCGCCCAAGAATGGTTTTTTTTATGTGATTGACCGGGCAACAGGTGAGTTGATTTCGGCAGAAAAATATGTACCGGTGAACTGGGCCAGTCATGTGGATATGAAAACCGGTAAGCCGGTATTAACCGGCGATGGCTGGTACAAGGATTCACCTAAATATATTTTCCCCGGAGCTGCCGGGGGGCATCGCTGGATGCCGATGAGCTATAGCCCCCAAACAGGATTGGTGTACATTCCTACAGTGGATATTCCATTTGTATATACAGCGGTGGCAAATTACAAATATAGTCCTGGCTATAATAATACTTACAACATCGAAGATGCTGTTCCATTACGTGATGAGAATAAACACCTGGAAAAAAACTGGCCTGCCCCCGAAGGAGAGGTATTAAAAGCATGGAGTCCAATAACCCAAAGAGAAATCTGGAGAGTCAAGTTACAAGGGGTAGAAAATGGTGGAGTGCTTTCTACCAATGGCAATCTTCTTTTACAGGGAACAGCTACCGGGCAACTGATGGTTTACAGTGCGGATCATGGGCAAAAACTGAAAGAGATCGAAGTAGGCACAGGCATTATGGCCGCACCTATAAGTTATGAAGTGGAAGGGGAACAATACGTAGGAGTAATGGCAGGTTATGGTGGAGCAGAATTGGCCTGGGAGGGTGATGATGAGGCATTAAATAAATACCAGAATGTAGGAAGGATCATTGCATTTAAACTGAATGGTACCAGCACTCCTTTGCCGCCAAAAAAAATCAGGAATAATATTGTTCCAGAACCTCCTGAGATTATTCTGAATAGTTACACCATTACAAAAGGACAAAAAATTTATCAGTCATTGTGTGAAGCCTGCCGTGGTGACTTTGGTGAGGGACACTTTAGTGATTATCCAGACCTGTCCATGCTGGCTAAACCTACACATGAAGCGTTTAATGACATATTATTGAAAGGGAAATTGAGTTATTATGGCATGGCCGATTTCTCCGATGTACTGAAACCAGACGAGGTGGATGCTGTTCATCAATACCTGATCTCTGTACAGAAAGAAAGGTTTGAGAAGAATATCTACGCTACCTTGGCTGTCAAGAAAGTATGGAAACCGGGTACCTCAC
>JANLXV010000587.1:0-2855 GCA_031365305.1 Chitinophagaceae bacterium | reverse complement strand
CCCAAGAATGATGTTTAGAGGAAAGGAAATGATAGTATGGAGTCTTAATAATTATTTGGGATTGGTAAATCATCCTGACGTTCGTAAGGCAGATGCAGATGCAGCAGCTATGTTTGGTATGGGTAATCCAATGGGTGCAAGAATGATGAGCGGCAATACTCAAAAACATGAAGAACTTGAAAAGGTCATCAGCGAATTTGTTGGCAGAGAAGATACCATGTTATTAAATTTTGGTTACCAGGGCATAATGAGTTGTATTGATGCTTTGATAAATCGCCGTGATATAATTGTATATGATAAAGAATGCCATGCCTGCATAGTTGACGGTATCCGCTTACATCTGGGTTACAGTTACTCTTATAAACATAACGATGTAGAAGATTGTGAAAAGCAATTGAAAAGGGCTGAAGCAGCAGCAGAAAAAAGTGGTGGTGGAATTTTGCTTATTACAGAAGGTGTATTTGGCATGAGTGGCAACCAGGGAAGATTAAAGGAGATAACTGCCTTAAAGAAAAAATACAGTTTCAGAATATTGATTGATGATGCACATGGTTTTGGTTCTATGGGCCCAACAGGCGGCGGAGCCGATGAGGAACAGGGTTGCCAAAATGATGTTGATTTATACTTTAGCACATTTGTAAAAAGCATGGGCAGCATAGGCGCTTTTATTGCAGGGCCAACTGCTGTGCTCAGATATTTAAGGTACAATGTTCGCTCGCAAATTTTCGCCAAAAGCCTGCCTATGCTTATTGTTGAGGGCATGATTAAAAGAATGGATATGCTTAAAACCATGCCTGAACTCAGAGAAAAATTATGGCATAATGTGAATACGTTACAAAACGGCTTACGTGAAAGAGGTTTTGATATTGGCACAACAAACAGCCCGGTTACGCCTGTTATTATGAAAGGTGATTTGCCGGAAGCTACCGGCATGTTAATGGACTTAAGAGAAAATTATAACATTTTTTGCTCGGTGGTAGTTTACCCGGTTATCCCCCGTGGACAAATAATTTTCAGACTTATCCCTACTGCAGCCCATACTGATGAAGACACACAAATGACCTTAAGCGCCTTTGAGCAAACAAAAAAGAAATTAGACAACGGTGCGTATAAAGCCGAACAAATTCCTGATATGGCTGAAGCCGGTGAAGGCATGAAGGGTGATATGTAACGCCTTAAAATAAAAATCCGGGCAACTAAAAAGAAGCCCGGAACTAATCAAAAATCTTAACCATTTATCTTAACTACTATTAAGACAGTAGCGGGGTTGCGTAAGTTGCATTTAGTTTTTTCTTTAAAAGTTTTTTAACACAAATAAAAAAAGGGGCCGAATAGAAATTCACCCCCATATAATCCAATATCCTATGAAAAACCGACTTTAATCCCGAAAGCTATCGGGATAATAATATTTTAACCTACCAGGTTGATTTAAAAGTTTTTTTATATTCCTGAAACGGCTGTTTTAAATAAGCGCCATCTCCGAAATATTTTAAAATAGGTTCCAGTTCTTTAGGCTCAAGAAAACCAGCAATCTGAATCGGTTCTGCATCTTTGCCTGTTATAATCACTGTACTCGGAAACCCTGTCTGTCCATTAGTAACATACAATGCAAAATCATTTATTTTATACAAATCGTTGTAAGCATACGCTTTGTTCTGCCAGCTCACGGTATCTTTTGTTTCTGCATTAATCTTAGCTATATAAAATTTGTCTTCTAAATATGCTTTTACTTTATCGTTAGTGTAAGTTTTTTTATCCATCACTTTGCACCAATGGCACCAATCAGTATACAAATCAATTAGTACAGGTTTTTGCTTGTAATTTAATTGCTGCGATACAGTATTTAAACTACACCATTTTGGCTCTTCTGCAGGCTTCTCAACATTAAGAAAATTGCCAAAGGTTAAACTGTAAAAGAAGAGTGGAATGAGGTTGAGCATTTTATCTGGAACTATAACGGTTTAGCTTGATTTTTATTGGCTGCAGGAAAAATAACTTCATAGTTTCCTGTTCGCTATTAAACGTACGCCTTTTTTATATATTGGATTTATCTAAACTTTTATTTAAGATTATCTTAGTTGAATGAACAGAATAGTATTGGCAATAACAGGCGCCAGCGGTGCAATCTACAGCAGGTTAATTATTGAAAGATTATTACAGATCAAAGAGCAATGGCAAGAGTTTAGTGTGGTGATAACAGAGAATGCAAAAGTTGTGTGGAAGACCGAATTGCCTTCAATAAACTTTACTGATTATAATGTTACCTGGGTTGATGCAAAGGATTTTAATGCACCTTTTGCTTCCGGTTCAGGAAAGTATAATGTTATGATAATAGCGCCATGCAGCATGGGCACTTTAGGTCGTATTGCAGGTGGTATATCTGATGACCTCATTTCCAGGAGCGCCGATGTTATATTAAAGGAGAGGCGAAAGTTAATTTGTGTGGCAAGGGAAACACCTTATAATTTAATCCATATACAAAACATGGAAAAGATAACGCTTGCCGGTGGAATCATTTGCCCGGCTACACCTTCTTTCTATAGTAATCCTGCAACTATTGATGAAGTGGCTTTAACTGTTGTTGACAGGGTTTTGGATCTTGCCGGATTTAATATTGATACATTCCGGTGGGGAAATAAAGGCTGATCACCTAAGGTCTACAATTTCAACCTTTGGATATTGTTTGGCATCAAAAACAAACTTATCGTCTGATATAGCCGTATTGGTTTTCATACTTGTTACTGAATAAGTATACCTGTTACCATTTTTTTCAAAAACTTTTGTGCTGGTTATAGTTTGTGAGTTTTTATTAATATTTACAAGTACCTTGAAAAAAGGTTTGGTTTTATCAATTG
>JANLXV010000506.1:0-4135 GCA_031365305.1 Chitinophagaceae bacterium | reverse complement strand
GGTATCTAATAAGGTTCCATCGCCGCCTAAGCTTATAATGCAATCAATATCTTCATCAAGATCATCAGCGCAATTAAAAGTAGAATACTTGGAAGTAATATTTACAGCAGAGTAAAAACGATTAAAAAAATCCTGGAAAATGACAGGTTCAATTTTAAATGCCGCCAGTTCTTCCAGTAATAATTTAATATCATGATGCTGCGTAAACTCAAGGCCGCGGCTGTAAATGGCAATTCGCATAAAGTGGTGTAAATATATAGGAAAGGGTTAATTAAAACCCAGACTTATTGCTGAAGGCCAGCCTTCTGCGGCCTAACTGGTCAAAGCTGTAATCAAGCCTGATGTGGAGGTCGTAAAGGGTTAATATGTCAAGCCCAAAACCGGAAGTGTATAAAAATTTGTTGTTTAACATGCTTGATGGCTGGTAACGGTTGTATACATAGCCAAAGTCAGCGAAAGTTTTTGCAAAGAATTTGAAAGGAATTTTATTATAGGTTTTTGACTTAAAGAAAGTAGGAACGGAAAAGTTTAGTATCTCTCTTTTTAAATTGAATTTAGCTGTAGTGTAAGCCACGCCATCAATAGTTGAATATTCCAGCCCACGCAAATAATCATTCCTGTCCCCTAAGGCTCTCAGGTTAATAAAAGGTTGTTTAAAAGGCAGTTTTACCTTACCGGTAAATTGCATGCTGCTATACCATTTTCTGCCAAGCGCACAAAACCTGTTATATTCTCCCTCAACAGAAAACATATTTACCCCTTTTCGCCAGCCAAGGCCGCGTTTTAAAAAAGTGACATAAAATGATCTGCCCGTAAGAGGATATAAAATATTATTCACCTTGGCGTATTGTAAAGTATACGCCAGGTCAACAATGCCCTGCCGTTTGGAAAGGCTGTTAAAATAATTGATGTTGAAACGGTTGGTCAACACGGTGTCGGCAACCAATACGTTTGTGTACCCAATACTAAACACCTGGGTTGTATTTATTTTATTCCGTACTGTATAACCACCATTAATAAACCAGGAGTCTTTTACAAAGCCACCGTTGCTGTAAAAGGCCAGGCTGTTATCGTAATTGGTTTTATAAGGTATCTCTTTGGTTTGCGAATAACCAGCACCAACGAAGAAGCCATTGGTTAATTTTTTGTTGACGTAAGGCGCATTATAATAAGCGGAAATGTTACGGGTATAGCCGTTAATGACCGATAAACGTAACTGGTCTTTTCGCCCGGAAAAATTGTAATGCACGAACTTAAGGCCATAATTAACTCGTTTAAGGCTGCCATTGTATTTGGTTAGCCACTCATCAAACGACCGGTCTACTAATTCAAATTGGGGAAGAGGAAAAACATACCACCTTTCCTTAACAGTTACTAACAGGTCGCATTCAAAGGCATTAATAATGTAAGGCTCAACGCTCACTTTTACAAAAAGCGTGGTGTTATAAATATTTTCTTTCATGCGCTGAAGCTGTTGAGTTAAACTGCCAATGGCAATAGAATCACCGGCTTTAACTGTCATTTCTCTTGTAATGATATAATCTTTGGTTTTTATATTGCCTGATATGAGAATTGATTTTATCCGCATCCAGCCGGGTGTTTGAGCAGAAGGTTCGGGGTGAAGCGCACTAAAGGTTTTCGGATCAATGATATCATTCATCTGCCCATTGGCCATAACACCCACCCCTAACAACAAAACAAGCATACATAACTTACAGGCAAACATCATTGGGTGTTTATAAAAAAATGGCAAGGCCGGTGATTTAAGGATATACAGGCAAAACAGGTGCCATCAGCGTATAAATGTAACGGATTTTTTGAAGGGAAATTGGTTATTAAATATCCAGATAATTCATCAGGTGCCGATAGTTACTTTGTATCTCATTTTCAAACTTTTCTTCACCAAAATAATACACCACATTATATTCATAGCGTTCAAATGCAGCTACAATTACAGAAATTTCTTTTTTATTAACATGAATGGTTACCCGCAGAAGGCCTGTTTCAGGTTGTACAGTGGTGTTAAGATGCATAATGGTTGCTTCGTTACTCTCTACAATCCTGCTTATTTCAGAAATGGCAAACTGGTACCGTTCCATTTCCAGCACAATCAGGCCACCAATGTCTTCTGAACCGGAAAATTGCCCCAGAACTCTTAACAGAGATTGAGCGGTAATGATGCCTATTAATTTTTTTTCAACACTAACAACAGGTAGAACATCGCTTTGAAATTGATTTATAAGACTAACGGCCTGTAGAAAGTGATCATTTTCCTGTATGGAAACCGGTATAAAATCTCGCTGCAGATTACCTACGGGAATATTTTTATTTGAAACATCCATCAGGTCTTCTTCACTTACAATACCAAGATATATGTCTTCTGAAACAACGGGCAGATGACTGGTCTTGAAATCGCTGATAAGCTGCAAAGCCTTTCCTACAGTATCTTCTAACTGCAATTGTGGTATGGAGTTGTTTATAAGCTCTGAGGCAACCATGCGGTAAGTTTACAAAAAGTATGGCTAAAAAGATACCAGATAAATGAGGAGACACAAAAATTTACTGAACTGTTGCAGCGGGAGATTTTAATTTACTCAAAAAGCCGGATAAAACGATGTTAAACTCAGCAGGCACTTCCATCATTGGCGCATGGCCGCATTTATCAATAAAATGCAACTCGCTGTTTGGAATTAATTTGTTGAACTCTTTTGCAACAAAGGGCGGCGTAATAGTATCATTATTCCCCCAGATTAAACAGGTTGGCTGCTGAATATTTTTCAATTCATCACCCAGGTTGTTTCGTATAGCAGATTTTGCCAGGGCGATGATCTTGATTACTTTAATGCGGTTATTAGTAATCTCGAAACATTCATTCACCAACTCTTCAGTGGCCATTGCAGGATCGTAAAAAGTAAGCTGGGTTTTTTTGCGGATATATTCTTTATCACCTCTTTTGGGGTAACTATCTCCCATACCATTCTCAAAAAGGCCGGAGCTTCCGGTTAACGTAAGAGATTTAATTTTTTCAGGATGTTTTAATACATATACAAGGGCAACATGGCCACCGAGTGAATTACCCAAAAGATGAATATTATTATAACCCCGTGCTTCTACAAACCTGTTCACATATTTTTTTAACCCGCCAACAGAAGTATTTAAAAGATCAAGATCGAAAAGCGGCAACATGGGCACTACTACCTTATATGATCTTTTAAAGTGTTCGATAAGTTGTTCAAAATTACTTAATGCACCAAAAAGCCCATGAAGCAACATTAGCGGTTCGCCTGAACCCTCTTCTATAAATTTAAATTTGCCGGTCTGTTTAATTTCGTAATTCATGTAACGTTTTATGACTGTAACCGGATGTTAGCTCCTAATTATTTGTGCTAAAAATAAATGTTTTGCTCAAGATAGCCTTAAATTAAACACCTGAGTTAAAGCTGAAGAATGTTTAGCGGCTATTCCCTCAAAAAATCTTTCAAGTTCTAAAAACATGTTTTTAAATACTGGTAATATGCTGCCAAGATTATTTATTAGCTTCGGGCCCCACGGCGCAACGTAGGGGTAGGTTACAGAATCAGCAATTACTGCGGGTTGTAATATCAACATTTTTTGTGCATAGAAAAGTAATACACTGAAAATAATAGTGTTTAAAACGATGTAAAGAAATACGCCCAATAATCCATCAAGCCAGCCCAGCATGGCAAATTGTATGGTTTGTTTAATCACTCTCGATACCAGCCCAACAATAAGCATCACTATCACCAAAACAATAATAAAAGATATAACCGGTATCCATTTAGAAGATGAATCATTATCGCCCTTTAAATAATTGGCAACCACTACTGATAGTTTAAGTGCGGCTGCAAGCCCTATGAAAATTGCAATTACTGAAAATATGCCCAGCACAAGGCCTTTGGAATAGCCTTTAAATATTGATAACAAAATCACAAGGCCGTAAATAATATCTATCAGCATAACAATTTATAAGGCTTATCCCAATAATTTTTTCACGATGGAGGAAATGGTTTTGCCATCTGCAAGGCCGGCAAGTTGTTTATTTGCAAGGCCCATAACCTTCCCCAATTCTGCAGAGGAAGATGCCCCGGATTGCTTAATGATCTCTGCGACTTTT
>JANLXV010000453.1:0-3254 GCA_031365305.1 Chitinophagaceae bacterium | reverse complement strand
ATGATACAAAACAGGAAAACAGGCTCTCTATTACTTGCAGGCCTTGCCGCTTATGCTTATTACAAATACACTAAAATGAGCCCTGAACAAAAGAAAGACCTTACAGGAACAATAAAGCAAAAAGGTAAAGACCTTTATGATAAATATGTTCCGGCAGAAGTAAAAAACCTGTTTGAAAAAAAGTCCGGAGTAAATGAATCGCAAAGCTTCAATTCCAGCAACGAATACTTCGGCTAAGCTTACCTTAATGAATGTGAACGGGCTGCAGAATTGCAGTCTTTTTTAGTTTACAAAAAGCTTTATGTTTTAAGTGCGTTATTTTTTCTTTGTGAAATCGTAGCCCCAGTTCTTTAAAGAATAATGCCATTTGGAATGTTCTGCGTCACCACCAGGTTTTTGTGCCGTATGGCGGCTAATGTAGCTTACTACTTTGTGCATGTGCGTGTAACCTGCCGCTGTAAATCATTCATCTTTTTTTTCAAAATGCTTATGATCTTCTTACCTGATTTATGACCGATGGCTTCACCATCACCGCTATCCAGCCCGGTGTTTTTGGACTCTTCAGTTTTAAGCCACTTTTCTAATTGTAAAGCTGTCATGTTTACCAGCTTTTTAAAATTTGCATACACTTCTATGTGATCGTCTTTTTTCATTTTTATTTTTTTAAAGAATAATGGAAGCTTAAGAATTGATGAAGCATCAGCAAAAAAAATCCATGCCCATAGTAAAACGCTTTGCCATGAACATGGATAATACCGGAATATTCCTATTACTTCCACGGATCCAGCACTACCTTAACACAATCTTCTTCTTTGTCTTTAAAAATTTTGTAGGCATGCGACACTTCTGATAAGGGTAACCGATGGGTGATGATGTCATTTAATTTAACCTTCCCTTCTACTACATATTTAAGCAGCGTATCTATATGTTTATGCGCCGGTGCCTGGCCACCTTTCAATGTAATGCCTTTATCAAAGAACTAACCTATGGGGAAATTATCATACGTGGTTGGGTAAGCGCCCAACACAGAAACTATACCGCCACGGCGAACAGCACTCATACAGGCTTCCAAAACTTTTGGAGATCCTTTTTCAAAATTGATGACAGCTTTGGCTTTATCTAAAATGCTGCGATCCGGCTCAAAGCCTACAGCCTCTACACAAACATCTGCACCACGTCCCTGCGTCATGGATCTAATCTCTTCCACTACATCTTTGGCATTATCCCAAAGAATGGTTTCACAATCTGCCGTAGCTTTTGCTTTTTCCAGGCGATATTGCAGGGTATCAACTATCATCACTTTTGCTGCACCTCTTAACCAGGCGCTTTTAGCCGCCATTATACCAACAGGGCCGGCGCCAAATATGGCCACACTTTCACCGCCCATTACCTCACCCCAATCAATGCCTGTGTAACCGGTAGGAAAAATATCTGTAAGAAATAAGACCTGTTCATCACTCAGGTTTCAGGTACTATGCGTGGGCCATAATCTGCATAAGGTACCCGTACATACTGGGCCTGGCCGCCATCATAGCCGCCATACAGATCAGTATAGCCAAACAAAGCACCACTCTTCTCGGTAAGCAGGCCACCCTCCGGCCCATAATGGTCAGGGTTGGAATTTTCGCAATGACCGGGCAGATAATGGTTACAAAAAAAGCAGGTGCCGCAGGCAATAGGAAAAGGCACTACTACCCTATCGCCACGTTTTAAATTCTTTACCGCCGATCCCGTTTCTTCAACAATACCCATAAATTCATGACCTAAAGTCATTGGCCTTGGCTGCGGTATTCCACCGGTATAAATATGCAGATCGGAGCCGCAAATAGCTGTGGCGGTAACCTTTAAAATTATATCCCGGTTATCTTGTATTGACGGATCATCTACTGTATCGTATTTAACGCTTTTCGGGCCGTGAATTCTTGCTGCTTTCATTGTGTGGGTTTTATAAATGCGGTTTAAAAATATTATTGATTGTCCTCTTTACTTACAGGCCCGGATTGTTTTTTCATTTGATTAGCCAACATGGTATTCGGCATAATATTACTCATGGCTATCTGTGTCTTATTCTTAAAGCCTGATACGGTTTTATCATCACCTTTCATTAAAGCGGCATACCCATCTTTAGCAACCTTTGCCGGATCGGCCAGCTTGTTTTTATCGGCAACAATTTTAGACTCCTGTGCCCCGGCTTTATTAAAGAAATCGGTATCTGTAGCGCCGGGCTGTAGTAACTCAGAAAAGGGCAGGCAAAGTTTGACTATGCTAAAGAAGTAAAAGTGGCTTCTTTTGTTTAATGCATAGGGACTAATATTTGAATTGCGGCCAGCCTAATTTTTATGTTTCGTAACAGGGGATTTTTGCTGGAACAGTTTAATATCTTTTGAGTCGTCCCTATTTTTTAGCCATTATCCGTTTCGCATTTTCGCCGTAAATTTTTGCCAGCGTTTTATCTGAGAGCGCCAGCCCGTACAAAGGCCAATGGTAATCGAACATATCCTGTTTATAAAAATGCTCGTCCGCAGATTCTAAAATGCGAAACGTCGTTTCATACATATCCTTATCTGTTCCCATATCTGTACCATACACAATACGGTCTTGATATTTTTCGAGGAAAGCTTTGGTAAACCTTGGCACAGGAGCAATCTCTCCATAGCGGGCAGCAATATCAGCATACAAATTTGGATAGGCATCAAACAGCTTACCAAGCATGGTAAGATTTGAACAGCAATTAGCTAAATGGCAGGCAATAAAAATTGTACCGGGATTATCCCTTACAGCCTCTTCCAAAGTTTTTACCAATTCATCATGACCGATAATGTCTTTTTTAGTCATGTCAACTTTCCAGGTGGCAGCATTCATCAGGCCATCATTTGTTGAATCAGGTTTCTCATACATCCAGGCATCTTCAGCCACATGTATACTTATGGGCATCTTTAGTTCACCGCATTTTTTAATAAGCGGCTTCATGCGTGGGTTATTAATGTGCATACCAAAACCGGCCACAGGTTTTGAATAAAATTCTCCCAAACCTTTGTCCCCTAATTCACCTACGCCTTTTGCGCCTTTCTTAAAACACCGCTCCAGTTCCGCTAAAGCTTTTTCTTCCCAACCGGGTTTGTCATAATCGGTAAAATCGAACCCACACCACACTTCAAAGCGGGTGTTGTAGCGGCTGTATTTTTGTATTACAGAGTCAAATTTTTTACCCGTTGAGTAAGATAGTATAACGGTTTTCTCTACACCCGCTTCAT
>JANLXV010000380.1:0-5823 GCA_031365305.1 Chitinophagaceae bacterium | reverse complement strand
AAAATAAAATGCGGGTTCATTTGGCTGCGTAGGGCTTCCAGCTTGGCTTTTGAAAGCTGCTCATTCATGCTGTACATTTTAATATTGGTACGCTGCAGCAATTGTTCAGCGTCAATTGATTTTATTTTATTGGCCATTAGTGTTGCAATGGTGCTCATTATCTGCAGGTGCCGGGCAGTAAAAAAATTTTTTTCAGGATGCTCACTGTCAATCACGCCAATCAATTCATCATTATAAATTACAGGAACCGTTACTTCACTTAGCCGGATCATTTCATCGGGCCTGTAACGGCTATCTTTAGACGTATCGGGTATTAGCACCGGTTCTTTATTTTGTATAACATAACCTACCACTCCCTGTCCTGCCACCACATCAAAAGGCTGCTCTTCAATTTCTTCTGTAGATCCTTTGGGGCCAAAGCCCGCTTTTTGTATCATTTTTGTTTTATCTGCATTCCATAAATAAATCATACAATCAACAAAGCCGAGGCGCCCGATAAGGTTATTGGCTACATCCCACAAAACATCATCTTCAGTATTTTTTCCAATTAACGAAGAAGAAAAATAATTAATGATCAGCTCCATTTCCAGTTTACTTTTATACTGCCCTGCATCTAACTGCTGCACTTTCAATCGTTCTTCAGCAATTGCTTTTATATTTTTTTCACGCCATTTTATAAATGCATAGATACCCGAAGAGATGAGTATTAATACAATGGCAAAAAACCACCAGGTTTGCCAAAAGGGTGGCCGGATAAAAAATTCAAAACGGGCGGGTGGTCCCCAGTTGCCATTCCATCCAAGTGTTCTCACTTCAAAAAGATAACTCCCGGCGTTAAGGCTTGCGTAAGAAACCATGTTTTGATTTGCTGGCTTCGTCCATGCTGTATCAGCGCTTCCTGATAAACGATAGGTATACAACAACTGTTTTTCGTTGATAAAACCCGGGGCCGAAAATTCGAACCGGACCTGGTTTTGCTGATAGTTCAATTGTATTTTTTTTGCGTTTAAGGCAAAGATTGAATCATGTGAATATACTTTTGTAATATAAACCGGAAGGGGCGGCAGTTTCTCCATTTCACCATCTTTTATTTGTACAAGCCCTTCATTTGTTGCAAGCCATAACAAATGGTCTTCATCTGTTTCCATGCCAATAACGGTAGTAAAATAATTATTGATCCGGCTAAAATTAAAAATGCGGAAACTATCGCCCTGTGCAATTAATTTATCCAGACCCTGGTAAAAAGCTATCCAAAAATTTCCTTTGGCATCTTCTCTTATTCCTTTTATAAAATTAGAAGTGAGTCCTTTTTTTTGATCAAAATTGGTAATGACAAAACTGTCTTTTTCTTTTTTTACAAAATGATAAACGCCCTGATACCTGGTACCAGCCCAAATATTTCCTTTTGAATCTTCATATAAAGAGCGGATATTTTCTGCAGGCAAAAAATGACGGATGGCAATTATGGTAAGCTTGTTATTGCTAAAGTTGTACTTAATATTAAAAAGACCATTCTGCCAGGTGCCAGCCCATAAATCTCCATTCTTATCAATAAGTAAACCGGTGATGTGGTAGTCAATAATATTTTCCTGAATTTCCCCGGCTCTAAAAATTAAATGTTTTGCCTGGCTTAAAAAAAAATTGCCTTGTTTATCACTTATTATCTTAGAGGCAAATTTTAGTGGAAGTGGCCATGTTTTATTGTAAGTCATTCTGGAACTGTCAAATATTGACATGTTATAATAACCAATAAACAGGGTTGGATTACTGTTTGAAACAACATCATAATATTTTTGATTATTATTATTTCCAACAGGCGTAAACGTTCCGGTAAGTTTATTAAAAACCTTGCTGCCTATAGAGGTGCCCACCAAAAAATAATTTTTTTTAAAGGCATGTAAAAGATAAGAGTAACCGTTTTGAAAAAAGCCATCTTCCATGGGATACAGCCTGATACTCTGCCGGGTAACTAATTTAGAAAGGCCTGCATCAGTACCAAACCATAAATTTTTTTCTCTATCCTGAAATATGCTGTTAATAATATTAGAAGGGAGGCCATCTTTTACAGTGATTATTTGGTAGCTCCCGTCAGTCTTTATTTTTATAAGACCTTCTGAAGTACCTAACCACATTGTTCCATCGGCATCTTCAAATATCGCCTTAGTTATTGTGTGGTTTAGTAAAGAAATATTGAATGGGGCAGGAGGGTTTATAAAAGCTATTTGTTTATTTTTCTGCGGTAAAAACGTAAGCAACTTAATGCCGGCGATAGTGCCTGCCCATATTCTCTTTTTTGAATCCTGGTAAATTTTTGTATCATAATGTATAATATTTCTGTCAATGGTTTGCGCAACCAATTTATACTGCCTGTTAAATACCTTGATGGACGTTTCATCCACTGCCATAAAAAGCGAATCGTTTAACCATAAAATATCTAAAAAACTTTGGTGGGGAAAAGGTTGTGTTGGCTTTACCAGTTTTTCCTCATTGAATTCATATAAGCCGTTTCTGTCAGTAGATACTATAACTTTTTCTGGTGAACGAAGTAAGAACCGGTTAACTCCAGCATCGGAGGGGGCCACTTTACAAACAACTTTGTTTCCGGCAACCATATCAATAGCGCCATTGTTAAGGGCTACATATAAGTGTCCATCACCTCCTTCATAAAAATCATTTACCACATTGTGCGAAAGGCCATTGACAGTGCTGTAGTTGGTAAAAGTATGACCATCATATTTGCTAAGCCCTTCCAGTGTTGCAATCCATAAAAAACCTTTGGCGTCCTGAAACACCCGGCGGATGGTATTGCAAACAAGCCCATCGTTTACCGTGTAATTCTTAAATAGTTGTTGCTGGGCTTTTACCGGGGTTATTAAACTGCTGCAGATATTAAAAATTGCTATGAGCAAACCATACCGCATAGTTTAAGGTTGATGTAGATTTTATTAACGTTAAAGACAAAGCAATTTTAAACTGATTAACTTTCTTACATAAATATCAGGGCATAGCCTAACTTTTAGTAAAACAAATTTACTATGTTACTGCTGTTACAATTTTTATATTACACACCTAAAAAAACTTTTGTAGGAAGAAAGCAGGATAGTTTCTTCATGGGTTAATTGATATTACTTACCATTCACAACTGACAGCTCACGTTTAAATTAACACAGGTTATTTTTTTGTTAGTGTCATTCAATAGTGTATTCATAACGCAACCGGCGTAAGCACCGTTTTTTCCCAATCAGAATATTTTTGTTTTAATCTTTCAAAAATTATTTTCTCTTTTTCTTTCTGATTATTTTTTTCACCGGGATCAATTGCCAGATTAAAAAGATATTCTCCTTTTTCATCCTGTAAGTATTTCCATTCTCCGGCTCTGATGGCTTTTTGTTTGTTGCGTTGAAATGTTCGCCAATAAAATATTCGTTCAATATCTTTTTTCTTTCCTGTTAAAACTGGCATTAGGTCTATGCCATCTAATGGAAAATTTATTGCTGCTTTTGCTCCTGCTGCGGAGAGAATAGTTGCTGTCCAATCCATAGTTATGGCTGCCTGTTGTGTAATGATGCCAGCTTTAATTTTTCCCGGCCATCTTACAAAAGCAGGCACTCTTATACCGCCTTCCCATAAAGTGGCTTTGGCATTGGCAAGGCCGCCATTATCAGAATATTTTTCTCCTCCATTATCATTGGTAAAAATAACAATCGTGTTGCCGGATAATTGTTCATCATTCAATGTCTTCATAATGTTTCCAACTCCATCGTCCAGGCTTTTCATCATAGCGGCATAAATAGCGGGAGAGCCGCCGTTTCTAAAGTTCACCGAATCGTCATACGCTTTATCATTGGGGCCTTGCCAAGGCCAGTGTGGTGCATTAAAAGTAATGGAGAGAAAAAAAGGTTTGGGGTGCTGCTGTTTTAGAAACGCAATTACTTTTTGAGAAAACAAATCAGTAAGATAGCCTTCAGGATATACCAACTTATCGTTTTCATAAAGGTCGTGCTGGTGGTTATGGCTTTTATGCGAAATGTAATCGGCCGCCCCGCTACGGATACCGAAGAAATAATCAAACCCATTTTTGATGGGGCTGTGTTTTGATTGAGAACCTAAATGCCATTTTCCTATTAACGCGGTTTGATACCCCGCAGCTTTCAGTAAAGTTGCTATAGAAGGGTAGTCAATTGTAAGACCAAAAGCAGTGTCAGTTTTTTCGCCGGTAAGTGGTTCTATTAATCCCACAGGGGTTTTTGCAGGATAACGCCCTGTCATGAAAGCTGTACGTGTTGGCGTGCAAAGCGGCCCTGCGGCATAAGCATTCACAAATTTAATTCCCTGCGAAGCGAGTTTATCCAGGTGGGGTGTTGTGTAATTCTTCTGTCCATAACCGCTTAAATCTCCATAGCCCATATCATCTGTCATAATGTAAATAATGTTTGGCCGGGGAGATTGCGCATTGGCATAAAAAGGAAATAATAGGTAGAGTATTATGGCGCCATAAATTATTTTTCTATCAATGAAATGAAACATAAAAGATGGTTTAAAGAACATGCATAGTCAGGTAAAAAATTTTCGATCAAGTAAAAGTTTCAACGGTATGAAGGACGTCTGTTTATGACGCCCAAAACTCCCATTATTTACAGGTGTGAGAAAATGTTTGTAAAAAAGTATATTCGCCATTTTCATTTTTATTGGTGTTTTTTCTTTCGGTGGGGAAGCCATCGCTGTTGTATTGATAAACCATTGTTCTGGTAAATAGATTGGTGCCCGTTCCCACACTGAAATCAAGGGGATTGTTTTTACTCAGGGCTGTTAAAATTGGCTCGGGGTCGTAATTATCCCAGGCAAAATTTATCATAAAAAAAGGCCAGCCCTTAACGCCAGCAAAAGGTGTTGGGTTATCATCATAAGCTGTTACGGTAACAGGAGGAATAACATCTCTGGGGCCTGTTGTCCATTCATACTGCAAACCTGTAACATTGCCCTTTTCATTATAAAAGATATTTAAATCGTATTCCTGATCGCCTATTACATAATCCGTTTGTTCGCCAACTTTTATTAGTAGGTCTTTATCGTTATAAAAAAAGAAATAGGTATAATAATTTACTCTTGTGGTATCGCCATCATTTATGGAAACAAATGCCCTGGCAGGCATCCCTGTTGTAATATCCGAAGTTTCGTAGCGTGTCGAAGCAAAGGTAGGTTTGCCAGAATACCTGGACGTAGAATTTGTTGTTACCGTGTTTGAACCAATATCATAAGTTGTTAATAAAGCCCCGGTGGGATGCAATACTTTTACCTTGGTTAATTTTCCTTTATCACCAAATTGGTATTCAAAGTTTTTTTCATTGCCGGATAAGCCGGTAGTTTCTGTTTTAATAACGCATTTTGCCTGGGGAGTTGGAGGCGTAATGGCTGTAACCGTTGTGTTCTTTTTACAACTAAATAAGATCACCAATAATACTAGTGTAACAGGCATCATACTTATATACTTTTTCATTTTTTTTATTTTAGGTTAATGATTTAAAAAATTCTCTAATTTTTATCGGTATACATAAAAACCTTCAGTTGCTGTTAGCCATGTAAAAAATTCACCCAATCATTTTCGAACAGCTTTTAACAGACACTCCTAATTAAGTTTCCACAGCGCAGGCCTCCATCACAGGGCACAACTTTGATGTTCGAAGGATTCTTACCTGGTCTAATAAAAGCTCCTGCGGCTGCGGGGGATGAATAAAGAAGTTTGCATCACGCATTTCGTTTTTGTAAAAATCGTTTCGTGGCATCAGTTCAATTGATAATACACTTAACGAAGCATTTTCATTT
>JANLXV010000316.1:0-20975 GCA_031365305.1 Chitinophagaceae bacterium | reverse complement strand
TGTCATTTACAAAAAAATATTAGGTGTATTATTACTGATACCTGTCATCCGGTTTTTCTTTTTCAAGAATATAGATCCCAAAGATCTGAAGCCGGCATCTACAGCCTTATCACTTTTAATTGGCGGCATTATTGGCTTTTTATCAGGTATGATCGGCATTGGCGGGGGCATTATACTCTCACCTGTATTGTTGTTGCTTAAATGGACAGACCAAAAACAAACTGCGGCCATAAGTGCACTTTTTATTTTTGTAAATTCTGTTGCCGGGCTGGGCGGCCAGTTAACAAAGGGCATTCACTTTACACCAGACATGTTTGTATATGTAGCCGTTGCTTTTGTTGGAGGATTATTTGGTGCTTATTTCGGCTCGTTCCGGTTTCCGCAAACTGCTTTAAAAAATGTACTTGCCTGCGTGCTGGCACTAGCGGCTTATAAATTATTGTTTACTTATGCGTGATTTTGTAAGGGTTTGTTAGCTATTTATGTAGTGATAGTCGAAGACAAGAACGATAATGCTACCGGGAAACACAGGCAAGCACGAACTGACTGAAATAGGGAGAGAGCTTTCAAAATTTATTGCTCACATCAGTAAAACGGAGAAGTAATGGAACAGAAAAACGAAATAAAAATATTCGAAGACAAAAAAGTAGAACCCTTTGGGATGTTGAAAAAGAAATGGTATTTGTCAATCGTGGATGTGATTGCAATACTCACAGGAAGTCCTAATCCCAGAAACTATTGGAAAGTACTAAAACACCGGCTCGTAAAGGAAGGTAATCAGTCGGTTACAAATTGTAACCAACTGAAAATGCAATCAGCCGATGGCAAATTTTATTTGATAGACGTTGCTGACACCGAACGGCTTTTTCGCCTCATTCAATCTATCAAAACATTTAATTCCAAAGTTGTTTAACACATTCTTAATATGCGATGGCTCGCCCTAATGTTATTAATTACCAGTAACAGCCAACGCCGTTGGTAAGCCATCCATACTTACTAAATTCTTATCCTGTTTATAATCTTCAAGTCCCTTTGGTCCTTTGCTTTCAGCCCATTCGTTGGCATGGTCTCTTTCACCCTTATATGAATAATAAGGCACGCCAAACCCGCAGGATGTTTGCACTTTAGTAATATCTACCACAATAATCTGGCGGGTTGCAGGCAATACAATAAAATGCGCTGCCAGTTCATCCCATTCCGTATCTCCGGGTAGAATAGTATAGCCGTTGCCATAAAGGCGAAGAATTTTCGGTGGCCCATCAAATGCACAAAACATAAAGGTGATTCGTCCATTCTCAAGAATGTGGGCTGAAGTTTCGTTACCGCTGCCGATAATATCCATATAGGCCACACGGGTGCCGGAGATGATACGGAAGCTGTCCAAACCCTTTGGTGAAAGATTAATGTGGCCGTCTTTGTTTAGCGGGGCAGTGCCGGTAAAAAATAAATGTTGTGCCTGGATGAAGGTTTGATGTGCATCCTCTATACATGAATAAAATTTACCCATAAAAAACTATTGCATAAAGATAAATTAATAATAAAGCCGTAAGGTCGTGCTGATCAAATAACCAACAAGTAGAGTAATTTCACACCATCATGCAGATAAAAATTCTTGTCTTTGGTCAGTTGACTGACATTTTTAATAGCCGTGAAATCAGGCTTGGCGTTCCTGCGGATACTAATAATTTGCAGGCTGAATTGCATACCCTTTACCCGGAGCTGGCGGATAAAAAATATTTGATCGCTGTAGATAAACAAACCATTTCTTCAAACACTACTTTAACCGAAGGCTGCACCGTTGCACTATTACCTCCTTTATCAGGCGGATAAAAATGATCAATAACAATCTATACGACAGATACCAGCGCCAGGTAATTTTAAAAGGCTTTGGCGAACAGGGACAGCAAAAACTTATGCAGGCAAAGGTGCTGGTGATTGGCGCCGGCGGCCTTGGCTGCCCGGCCTTGCAATATCTTGCGGCTGCCGGCGTGGGTACTATCGGCATAGCAGATGATGATACGGTTTCATTATCGAATTTACATCGGCAGGTGTTGTTTGGATCAGAAGACATCAGGCTGCTTAAAGTTGATGTTGCTGCTTCAAAATTGCAACTGTCGAATCCTGAAGTAAACATCCATTCATACCCGGTGAGATTACAAAATACTAATGCTTTAAAGATCATTGCTGAGTATGATATTGTGATAGATGGCACAGATAATTTTGCCTCACGGTACATGATAAACGATGCCTGTGTGTTGCTGGGCAAACCTTTGATTTACGCTGCTGTATCTCAGTACGAGGGCCAGTTAGCGATATTTAATGTAGACACTGATCATGGGAGATCGGTAAATTACCGGGATCTTTTTCCTGAGCCGCCGGCAAACAATGAAATTTTAAATTGTGTAGAAGCAGGTGTGCTGGGTGTTCTCCCCGGCGTAATTGGAACGATGCAGGCTGCTGAAGCCATAAAACTTATAACAGGTATTGGTAAACCTTCAATCAATCAATTGCTTACTTATAATATTTTATCACATGAGATTTATACTGTAAACTTATTGGCATTAGATGCTGGCAGCCAGACGGCCCCAAAAGATGAAGCTGCTTTTATGGCCATGAACTATCCTGAATTTTGCCATAATGAAAAAGATGTTATTTCAGAAATAGATGCAGAAGCATTTCATCTTCTTCGCAGGAAGCCTTCAGCAATAGTTATAGATGTGCGGGAACATGGCGAACTTCCATTGATAACAACTATTGAAAATGTTCAAATGCCATTGTCGTCTTTTCAAGAACATATACCAGGTATCACTCAGCAAACAATTATTTTATTTTGTCAGCATGGGATTAGAAGTTTGCATGCTGCTGAAATGCTTCATGATACATTTGGAAATTCTAAGGACATATATAGTTTAAAAGGTGGCGTTGTTAAATGGCTGGATGAATTAGGCGTGCCATCAATCAGGCAGAATAGAAGCTTTATCCAATAATTATCCGTAATTCATTTTAAATATGAGTGAAAAGAAATTTAAAAATATTTTTATTGAAGGCCCCGTTACCTCAGCATTTGTTGGGGAAAGCATCGCTAAACACAGCGCACAAACAGAGATCGGCGCACACAGTATTTTTCTTGGGCAGGTACGAAAAGATGTGATTGAAAATAAAACAGTGGCTGCAATTGAGTACACAACTTATAAAGAAATGGCTTTGGAAAAAATGCATCAGATAAGAGAGGCGATCTTCACAAAATACCAGCTTACGTGCATGCATATTCATCACAGTTTGGGTATGGTTAAGGCAGGTGACATTTCTTTGTTTGTGTTTGCTTCGTCGCCGCACCGCAAAGCAGCTATAGCGGCTTGCGAAGAAGTGGTTGAACGCATTAAAACTGAACTACCCGTTTGGGGCAAAGAAGTATTTGAAGACAATAGTTATCAATGGAAGGAAAACAGCATTACATCAAAGCTGAGCAACCTGTAGCATTTTACAATTACAGTTATGGTTAACATCACACATAAATCTTCTTCGCTGCGCAAAGCTGTTGCTACGGCCACTATCAAGGTATCTTTAAAAGAAACCATTGAGGCCGTTCAAAATAGAAAAGTGCCGAAAGGCGATGTGTTTGAATTTGCCCGGGCTGCCGGTTTATTAGCGGTAAAAAAAACCAGCGATGTTATTCCTGATTGCCATCCCTTGCCGGTTGAATTTACTTCTATAACATACGATGTAGTTGATCTGTCAATCATAATTACTGTTGAAGTACATACTATTTATAAGACCGGTGTTGAAGTGGAAGCCATGCATGGCGCAGCGATAACGGCACTAACTATGTACGACATGCTTAAGCCCATTGATAAATCAATAGAGATAACCTCCGTGAAATTGCTGAAAAAATCAGGCGGAAAATCTGAATTGCCGAAAGAAAAATTCAGTCATTTGAGAGCGGCTGTGGTTGTATGTTCTGATACGATTTCAAAGGGATCGAAGACCGACACTTCTGGTAAAACTATCGTTGAAAAACTGCTGAATTTTGGTATACAAACGTCTACGTTTTCTGTTATTGCTGACGATTACAAGGAGGTACAGGAACAAGTAAAAAACTTTTGTAATGCAAATCACCAGCTATTGATTTTTACCGGCGGTACTGGTTTATCGCCACGTGATATTACGCCGGATGCGGTTGAACCTTTGCTGGAAAAAAATATTGCAGGTATAATGGAAACGGCCCGGCGTTATGGGCAGGAGCGCATGCCTTATGCAATGCTTTCCAGAGGTGTTGCCGGTTTTGTCGGCGATACATTGGTACTCACTTTGCCCGGTTCTCAAAAAGGTGTTGAAGAGACAATGGCCGCTATCTTTCCGCATGTATTGCATCTTTTTAAAATAAGAAATGGCGAAGGCCATTGAGGGTTGGTAACATAAAGTTTGAGGCATCATTCTATCTTCCTGGCATTATCAATAAATTCTTTTTTCACGCTGCCTGGGCGGGAAATGATCTGGAAGAATGGATCAAGGTAGGCGATCATTTGTGACCGGCCACTGGCAGATAACAAATTAAATTCTTTAATCAGTTTATAGATGTTGTCTTTTTGTTTCAGAAATTCATCAGTAATAATCTTTAGCTCTTCGGGGCTTCTCACAAATCCCCTGTATAAGCGTACTGTAACATTTTCAAGCCCAAATTCTTCCGGCGGCACGGCGTAATCAGCATTTACAAGACCGGCGTAATCAAAATCGTAAGGTACCGCATAGGGCACACTGTTCGTATCTTTTTTTGCAACTATCAATCTGATGTTATGCTTTGCACGTACCGACCAATCGAGGTTGCCGATCATATATTCAAAAATGGCCACACGTGCTATTTGCTGGCGCTCTGTTAATTCCATGTGTTTTACATCGCGCCTGCGTTCTACACAATCATTTCGTTTTGCCATGTCTTTCAGGTCTTCAAGAACAAACCCGTATGTATTTATCGGATTTTTTTTACCGCTGCTATCCTCGTAGGTAAGCTTCAATAAGCGAACACGCAGGCTTTTATCAGATATGAGGTTATATATTTTGTAGATAAGAAATTCTTTGTACAGGTATTCATTGCCAAGTTTATTCTCTCTGCATGTATTCACCAGTTTTAAAGCGCCAAGCGACGACAATGATGAGGTTTTAGTACTCTTGAAATTTACTTTTAAAGGCGGAATATTACAGATCTGTTTACGCATAATACCCCGTGCCTCTATGGTAACAGGTTCATTGATTTTTTTACCACTTACCTCTATATTAATTCTCCCTGGGATTCGCTGACCATTTTTCATTTTGCTGGAAAGGAGTTGCTTCAAATCTGTTGATATTTTCATATCAACAATAGATTCATCTGTAAAAAACTGTTTGGCATTAATTTTTGTTGCAGGTGTTTGTGCGGCTGCAGCGTTTAATAATGCCAGTTGAATGATAAGGCCAAAAAATAATTTCACTTTATATTTTTTAATGATAAAGCAGCGCAGGGATAAGCATATTGTCAACAGGCATTAACCCGGTGACAGTTGTTTTTATTAAGTTAGATTATTTAAAAAACCGTAAAAGCCTGTGGCATCAAGATAACAAAATTTGTGCGTTATAAAAATTGCCGACTAATTCAGTTTTTGTTTTTCACCATCTTTATTCATTCGGTAAAAATTATCTTTTTCAATAGATAATGCCTGGTAATTGCCTGCATGATAATTTACATCAATAGCAATTACTTTTTTATCATACCGGGGCTGTATACTATCTACAATGGTGTGCCCAACAATGATATGTTTTACGTCAAAAGCTTTTAAAGTGCCGTTAACTATGTCCATTCCAACCACGGGTTCTTCAATATAGCCACGAAACCAAAACGGCGATGTATCAGGATGAAAAAGCGGGTAAACTTTAGCTTCAATCAAAACAGTGTCTTCATCACCCTTGTCGTAAAATGGCCGTGCAAGCTCATTAATATTGCCGGCTGATAAGCCAGACTTATTTATAAAGTCAGACACACCGCCATGGAGGCAAAGCCAGGTTCCAATTTTTTCAATAATATTTTTTGTACGCAGCCACCTGCCTAATTCAGTGTCGCCGTCATACAGATCATTATATTTTTTTTGTAGAATGTCCGCAACATCCATATACTTTTTGTTCACATATCTCGTATCCCCGTATAGGTTCATTAGTTCATGATTACCCAAAATAACATGTACATAGCCACCCTTTGCTTTTGCTTCATCTTCCAGTTTATACAACAGCCAAAAGCAGGCTGTAACCTCACTGCCACGGTCAAACATATCGCCGCATATTACTAATTGTCCATTGCCAAAAGTCCAATTGAATTGTGCATCAATTACGCCTCCTTTAAACAGGAGCATATACATGCCTTCAAAGGTGCCTTCTATATCAGATAGAACGAACATTTTTTCACTACCCGGAAAAACTGATGGTTCATTGTTTAGCGTTGATTTTAAGGGTACTTGGAATGAAACACCCGGTTTACCCGGCACCATAACTTTTAAAGGATGATCTTTTTTAATTTTTTTAGAGACAGTATCACTCAACACGTGCCCGCTATCAACAGATTCAATGATAATTTGCTTCCCGCTATAAAAAACATAAGGGCCATCATTTATAGACATATTTTGCGCATAGCCGGCACTAAAGGCGCTTAAGAGAATGACGTTGCAGATTAAGCGGACCATTTTATGCTGGTTTATTTTAACTTAAAAGATATGATGAATATTGAAAAGCCAACCAATTTTAATTCCCTTCTTTTATATAGGTATAATTTTTTTCTTCAAGTAGCGGATGCGGCCCCGTTAGTTGCCTGTCTTTAAATTTTAAGACAACATTTTGAAATGCCACCTCACTAATCCATGGCTCAATAGTGAACTCATAATAATCTGCTGCAGGATCTTTTACATCAAACACTGAATAGCGTTCATGAAAAAATTCGTGAACGAGGATTATTTGTTCAGGCTTACACTTATTAAATTTAAATGTGCCGTTCTCATCACTTTGATCACGGTAAGTTGTATCAGCACATTTTACTTCGGCATAAATGTTTCGCAGCAGCATCGTATTCTTATCTTTTACAATTATCGTGATCATTTTGCTACCAGTATTTTTATATTGTTTAAGCTTATAATCCTGTGGTGGTTTTTTTGCGCTGTTAAGGATTATGCTGTCTCCATGTTGCTGCCAGGTGCCTTTGCCGTCCCGGTCCAAAGCGCCGTAGGCAAAAAAGAATTCAAAAGTATGATCGGTCTTAAAACTAAAACCAGAGCCAACTTCCATTACACCATGCAGGTAATATTCACCAATGGCGAAAGGTTTGTCAACCTGTGCAGTTAAGTTTTTACAAAACATTAAGCCAAATAAAAATGCAGCATATTTCATTACTTATCTTTTGGCATAGGTTGATGCATCATTAATGTATTGATAACTTCCCGCACTTCTAACGGAGGTTTTGCTTCAACTAAATAATGATGGCCTGAGGCTTTGCTGTCCCAGGTGTTTGTTCCGTTATCATTCACGATCATCCTGCCATCTTGTAAGGTATAAAATGTCTGATAACCTTTAACAGCTACAAGTACGGCGGTCTCGTCCCAACTCATTCTGCCGGCACTGTCTTCTTTTGCCATCGGTATACAAATGCGAAACACATCTTTAACCGGGCTGTTTTGGATAGCGGCATTATTAATCAAAGGCAGGCCGGTCTTTATTTTTTGTCCTATTTCAAATCCGCTTAGCAATACAGGCGTAGGCCAGTGATCAAATATATTTTGCGAAGCCTTTGCATCTTCCTTCACGTTAAACTCATTGCCTTCCGGAAATTTACCTGCCATGCACACAAGTTGCTTTACTTTTTTCTTCACAAGATCATATCCGCTCAACGACGAATAATTATCCGGTTCAGATTTCAAAAGGTTTGAAAGATTGGTAAGAAAGCCAACGGTAATAACGGTTACACTGTTAGCCGTTTGCCCGGCTAAAAGTTTCCTGTATAATTTAACAGCGTCTGGCATTTCACCATTTCTCTTAATAGTATGCGGATACTTCGCAATTAAAGTGTCTGTCCAATGCTGCCAGTCTTTCTGCATAATGGCGCTGTCTTTAGGAACACCTATAGGTATGCCCGGCTTTTTAAAATAGGTGTTCAGCACATTTAATACAGCCGCAACACCTTCATACTTGGTGCTGGCCATAGTGGCTAAAATGTTCACCTGCCCGCTATCGGCAAAGGCATGCAGTAAAGTAATCGCCCCAACATCATCATAATCGGGCCCCATATCTGTATCAAATATTACAGGCATCTTTTTAGTCTGTGCCTGGCAGACATTTAAAATAATGCAGAAAAGAATTAGAATATTTTTTTTCATATAAAAAGCAATCCTATATAAGATAAAGAACTGACGTAATAGGTTGTATGGCCTGCAAATCGCTTCAACAGTCACAAGTTCTCAATCTATATTCGTCAATACTTTGGTGCATTTCAAATTTTTGTAATCTTCAGTTTACTTTTATTGCTATGTGCTTTTCTATTTTATATTTGGTTCAAGATTGTTTTTACCACATAAGGCTCAATAGTAAACATAGGTTTTAGTTAGAGCTTCCGCAAATTTGAAATGTATCTCACAATACTTCAACTCAATTATATTAATGAGTATATTCAGTATGTCAATCATTATCTTGCCCGCTTCTCAATAAGGAACTGCATATTAGTTTTAGTTGTTAAAATTTAGTAACATGTTTTACAAAAAATCCCCTCTTATTACGGGCTTAATTTTATTATGGAGCCTTACCATTGTTGCGCAAAATAACATCAATCTTGAAAGAAGCACGCCTGAAAAAGAAGGTGTATCATCTGCTGGTATATTAAATTTTATAAATGCTGCAAACAGCAGCAAACATGAGTTTCACAGTTTTATGTTTTTGCGCCATGGAAAGGTTATTTCAGAAGGCTGGTGGAACCCTTACAAAGCCGATCTGAAACACACCATGTACTCATGCAGCAAGAGCTTTACGGCGACTGCCGTTGGCTTTGCTGTAAGCGAAAAAAAGCTAAGCGTAAACGATAAGGTTATTACATTTTTTCCCAACGATCTTCCTGATACCATAAGCAACAACCTTAAAGCACTTACAATAAAAGATGTGTTAAGCATGAGCGACGGACAGGAACCGGACCCCACTTTTGGCGTGGTGACAAAAGACAGCAACTGGGTAAGATCATTTTTGGCTACGCCGATCCTTTATAAACCTGGTACTAAATTTTTATACAATTCACTTGGCACTTATATGCTGTCTGCCATTGTACAAAAAGCAACAGGCGAAAAAGTTATTGATTATTTGCGGCTAAGGCTTTTTTCACCTTTGGGCATTACAGACGTTGATTGGGAAGTTGATCCAAAAGGCATAAACACCGGTGGCTGGGGATTAAGAATAAGAACAGAAGGTCTTGCAAAATTCGGCCAGTTGTTTTTACAAAAAGGCAAGTGGAATAACAAACAAATTTTGCCTACAGCCTGGATAGAGGAAGCTTCTGCACTTAAGATCATACAACATCCTGAACTGTCACAGGCAAAGAGAGATTCCAGTGATTGGGAACAGGGTTATTGTTACCAGATGTGGCGGTGCCGCAACAATGCTTACCGCGGCGATGGGGCTTATGGCCAGTTTATAATTGTAATGCCTGAGCAGGATGCTGTAATAGCGATAACAGCAGAAACCCCCGACATGCAGGACGAGTTAAACCTTGTGTGGAAATATTTACTGCCATCTATTAAAAAATCTTCTCTACCTGCAGACAATAAATCCATTGTGGCCCTGCGGCAAAAACTGTCGGCGCTGGCTTTACCAATGCCCGTAAAAACAGATACAGCCTATACCAATCTTGTGTCAGGAAGATCTTATTCTATCACAACAAATGATAGCCATATTACCAACATGGCGTTTAAGTTTAGCGGCAATATCTGCAGCGTAACGGTTAAAACTGATACAGCCTCTTACCTCTTGAATTTTAAAAGTGGTGCCTGGCAAATTGGCGAAACAACAAAGCCAGGGCCTTATTTGTTAGCCACCGCAAAAGCCAATCATGCTGGCTTGCCGCCTTTTAAAATTGCAGGCAGTTACAACTGGAAAGATGCAAAAACACTGGAGTTAATTCTCCGATATGTTGAACGACCGCATTCAGAGAAAATGGAGTGTCATTTCAATGATGACAAAATCACTGTTAACCTTATCAGCAGTATATCTCCGGATAAAAACGTAACGATCGAAGGCACACAAACCAGTAATTGATATTCAGATAGAACTATAATCAAACAACGATAAATGCATTCACAAATAATTAATATCATCATGAAAAAACTGATTGTTTCTTTATTGCTTTTGTTTTGCTGTTTCGGTATCCATGCCCAGGATAGTGTAAAGGCGTATATTAAAAAAACGTTCATGGTGCCGATGAGAGATGGCGTAAAGCTTTTCACTGTGATAGTTATGCCGGCATCTGAAACTAAAGCACTGCCTTTCCTTATCACACGAAGCCCTTATGGTTCTGATTTTCCTTTGGACAAAGATTCAACTCTAAAGGCGGATGATATGGGCAGCTTTTCAACGCTTGCTAAAGAAGGGTATTATTTTGTTTTCCAGGACATGCGTGGCAAATTTAAAAGCGAAGGCACTTTTGAAATGAACCGTCCGCTTTACCATGTAACTGATAAAACCAAAACGGATGAAAGCACTGATGCCTGGGATACTGTGGATTGGCTGCTAAAGAATTTAAAAAATAATAATGGTAAGGCCGGCATTCTCGGTATTTCTTATCCCGGTTATATGGCATTAGAGGCTGCCGTTGACCCGCATCCGGCTTTGAAGGCAAGCTCACCGCAGGCTGCGCCGGCTGATATGTTTTTGGGAGATGATTTTCATCACAACGGCGCCTTCAGGTTGAGCTATGGTTTTGAATACAGTTACCTGGTGGAGAATGATAAAAACAGCAATAGTGATTTTCCTTTTCCTCAATATGATGTGTACGACTGGTATTTGAAACTTGGTCCGCTAAAAAATGTAAATGATAAATATTATAAGAACCGTTTGCCATCGTGGAATGATTTTACCAAACATCCAAACTATGATGGTTTCTGGAAAAAGCAATCCAGCTTAACCAGTATACAATATCCACAAATACCTGTTATGCATGTTGGTGGTTATTATGACCAGGAAGATCTTAACGGCCCGCAGATCATGTATAACCAGATGGAAAAAAAAGAAAGTTTCAACAGGAACTTTATTGTGATTGGCCCATGGAATCACGGTGGTTGGGCAGATAGAAAAGGGGATAGTCTTGGTAAGATTTCTTTTAAAAGTGAAACTGCAAAATGGTTCCAGGATCTGCAAAAAAAATGGTTTGATTACTGGCTGAAAGGTATCGGCGATGGTAAATTTGCTGCTGCCAATTGCTTTCAAACCGGCACTAATGTTTGGAAAACTTATGAAAGCTGGCCACCAAAAAATGCAGCAACAAAAAAGTTATATGTCCAGGCAGATGGTAGCTGCAGTTTCACAAAGCCTGCCACAGCAAAAGGTGCTGTAAGTTATGTTAGTGACCCAGCCAGGCCGGTGCCTTATCGCCAGCAACCTATTGAAGCAACCTATGGGCCGGGCAGCCGTTGGTTTACCTGGCATGTAGATGATCAGCGCTTTGCTACTTCAAGACCTGATGTGATCAGCTTTACAGCAGATAGTTTGAAAGAAACAGTCATGGTTACGGGAGATGTTAGTGCGCATATATTTGTAAGTACCACAGGAGGCGATGCAGATTTTGTGGTGAAGCTTATTGATGTATATCCAAATTTTGATACCGCTTCATTAAGTATGAGTGGTTATCAACTGCCGGTTGCGATGGAAGTGTTTCGTGGCAGGTTTAGAAAGAGTTTTGAAAAGCCAGAGCCTTTCACACCTGGTAAGCCCGAAGAAATTATTATTGATCTTCACCAGATAAATCATGCATTTTTAAAAGGCCATAAAATGATGATACAGGTACAGAGCACCTGGTTCCCCATCATTGACAGAAATCCTCAAAAATTTGTCCCCAATATTTTTGAAGCGAAAGAAAGTGATTACATTAAGGCTACACATACATTGTATTGCAATAACGGCCTGGCTTCGTATGTAGAGTTACCCGTGATGAATGAATAATATATATGCCGGGGACTATTACTGTATTTACATGCATACAATAAGTTTCTAATCTTATCCAGGCAACCCTTTGTTTATAAAGTGCATTTCTATTTTTATAAACCATTACAACCTTTTTGATTTTTATGGATGTCGCTCAACTGATCAGGGAAGCAAGGCAGGGAAGTGCAGCATCGCAAAAGTGCCTTTTCGATATGTTGAGCGACCGTATGATGCTGGTTTGCTGCAGATATTTAAAAAGCAGGGAAGATGCGGAAGAAATTTTGCTGGACGGATTTTATAAGTTCTTTAAAAATTTGCACTCATTTAATTACCAGGGCGAAGCTGCGTTGTACACATGGGTGAAAAGAATAATGATCAATGAATGCCTCATGCTGCTTCGCAAAAAGAATGTATTCACTATCGTAACTGAATCTTCTGCTGAAGACATTCCTCTTGATGAAGATGCACTGGATAATTTATCAGCTAAAGAAATTTTTGAGCTGATCATACAGTTGCCTGTTGGCTACCGTACAATATTTAACCTGTATGTAATTGAAGGAATGACACATAAAGAGATTGCATGGCTCACAGGTATTGCAGAAGGCACTTCAAAATCGCAGCTCAGCAAGGCAAAGATTTTACTACAAAAAAAAATATTACAAAATGGAAACGGGTATGCCAGAAGACAATCTCAGCAAACGTGACTGGAAAAGCAGCCTTGAAGATGTGAGTATAATGTCTGATGAATTGTTAACAGATAAAAATGCCACTTGGAAAAAATTATACGGCCGCCTGAGCAATAAGTCACGCTGCATAAAAGCTGTATGGTATTGGATTGCAGCAGCCTGCCTGCTAACGGTAATTATTGTACCAGTGGTAATGCCTTATAAATTTCCGGGTGAAATTGTAAAAACTAATGTGTTGAAAATCCCATTAGAACGGGTGGTACCATTGATGCATTCAAAAAAAGGCGAAATAGTTACTGCGTCTCCATCTGCAACTCGACACCCTATTATTTCGGCGCCCCCTATTCAAATAATCAATAAAAAATCTCTAATTAAAAAGGGTAACAGGGAACAAGTTTTGTCAATGGATATCAATAGTAAAAAAATTGAGAAAGAGCAACCGGCTATTATTGCTACTGATAGTGTTGATCGTATAGAATCAATTGCAATAGTGCCTTTAAATAAAAAATTAAGAGTGGTTCATATCAATGAATTAGATCCCGAAGAATCAACAACTGTTACACAATCTGATGTTCACCCGTCACTACAGTTGAAGTTCATTAATCCGGAAACATATACCAGCTTTTCATTGCCAGCTACCCGTACGGGTTTTACCATTCTCAAACAGAAACAAGCACCATCAAACTAAAATAAAATGACAAAAACATTTATTGTATTGATGCTTCTTACAAGCATCACGGGAAGCCTTTGCGCTCAAACAGAAAGCAAATCAGATAAAGCATTTGAAGTACCCTCAAATATTATCTTCAACAGGAGATTTACCATTGATCTTGCTAATGGAAATAAAATGCAGTTAGCTTTGAGCGACATTGCCGATCTTGAAAAACTCTCCAACATTGATTCGCTGTTGCAGGTATTTTTAAAAGACATTGAACCTTTTAAAGATTCTATTGCTGACCCTCTTACTGCAAAAAGGATAGATTACATAACCGATGCGCAAGGCAGAAAAAAAATCAGGTTTCAACAACACCAACCTCAGGGCGCAAGTTTCCTGGTAGAAAAAGGCGAATTAGCTTCTTTAAGAACTGAACAGGATACTATCAATATTATCGGTATTCTTACAAATCCGCCAAAGCCCAAAGAAAGGATAAGCCTTAATAATCCACGGTATTATCATTTTAAGTTTTATCTAAATGATATGAAGGAACTATCCGGTTACATGAATGGAACGCTAAAGGAAAAGCTGGAAACCATTCAAACCAATGTGAACACCAAATGGATGCCGGTATTAGGCACTGGCTCCCGCTATCTAAAAAAAGACCGAAGTGTAACGGCTGATAAAAACAAGGGATTTACTCAAAATGCAACGAGTGATTTTCTTGTAGCGAATATTAATGTAAATGTTCAAAATTATAAAAGCTATTTCGTGCCTTCTTTTAGTCTTGGGCTGAGACTTACTCTTACGAACAGGGACAGAACCTTCAAATGGGAACCGGGACTTTTTTGGGAGCCACATTATTTGTTTGTCAAAAATAATTTTGGTAAGCTACGTACTTATCGCAACGATTTTATTACGCTTTCTTATGGGCAAGGTGGCACCCGTGATCATGATCCCAAAAAAGACTTTGCTTATAGCGCCGTGTTATCGTTAGGCTATCTTATCAACAGGCAGGGAGAATATTTTGACAAGAATACTTTTCGGTTTGGCGCAGGTAAGTTGCAGTTACTAAAAACATCTATTGAGCCTTCAATTTATTTTAACAATTTTTTAAAGGGCGTAACGCCGGGCATCCGTATAGCGCAGTCTTTCTAAAATTGCCTTAAAGAATGCAACCTCACAGAACCGGTTTCCTTACCGGGTAAAATATCCTTTTATGATTTTATGACACAACGGTTAAATTTTATTATAGAACGTGGTGGCAAGCTATATTTATTCTGAATGAAAAAAGCCATCCATAAAGGCAGCAACAAGCCTCAAAATTGTATAAATCTTATCCATAAAAATGTAATATTTAACAGCCATATTAATATAGATTTGTTTTGCAGAAATGTAAATAGATTACTTTCGCAGTTGAACTAATGATAATAAAAACATCTATAAAACTAAAAGCAACTTTCCTGTTTGTAGTATTTGCATTAAATACTATCATAGGCTTCGGTTGTGCTTTAGGTGTGGATATGGGGTTTAATACTAAACATCATGCTGAAGGACAAGCTGTAGAAGGAGTGGTTCATATCCACAAGGATGGAAAAAAGCATATTCACCATGAGAAGAAGAGCAGCGACAGTCATGATAAATCTCACCACCACGACGAAGCAGGCAATTTTAATAAAGCACATAGCGATAACAACTGTTGCAATGATAAAGTATTAATCTTTGAACAGGTTGACAAATCAGTGCCGAATTCGTTAAGCATCATCAATCCTTCATGTTTTATAGCATTTGTTGATACATATTATAATATCAGCATTCTACCCAATACCAATGTTGTTAAGGACATAAAACCATTTGTCCGAAGTTACCATCCTCCAATTCCAGATATCCGCATAGCAATTCAGTCCTTCCAGATATGATTTAATGTTATTTCTATATGTCCCGCAAAGTGGGACCCAGGATCTTTTTGGATAACATTAAATCTTTCATAACGTGAAAAAAATATTTCTATTAGTTGCAATAATCGCAACAGCAGTAGCGCAACATAGCTTTGCACAAGACAGAACAAAACAATATCAGTTACCACAGGTACTTACTTACTACTACAACATAAAGAATGCCTTGGTCGTTGACAATGCCAACGATGCTGCAATAGCGGCCACATCTTTTATTAGGGCTGCCAAAAGTATTGATCACAATATTCTTTCTGAAACCAACACCAACATGTTGGTGAAAGATGCAGGTAAGATTTCTGATACCAAAGACCTTAATAAGCAACGATCATACTTTGCCAGTTTCTCTACTAATATGGCAGCCATTGCAAAGGTTGTAAAACTTACAAATAAGCCGGTTTACTACGTCTATTGCCCAATGAAAAAGGCGTATTGGTTGAGCAATGAAAAGGCTATCAAAAATCCGTTCTACGGCAGTGCCATGCTCACTTGCGGTGAGGTTTCTGAAACAATACAGTAATCATTTTAAATTCTGTTAATTCAACTAAAACAATTTACAATGAAAGCAATACTTCTTGGCTTTACTATGGTAGCTGCAACTTATGCTGCTTGTAATAATGCTGGTGATCAATTAGAAACATCAATAAAACGTAATGATACTACTCCAGCCAATACCGTAGCATCCAACACAAAAGTTAAATCAGCATCAGCCACAGAGGTTATCAAAAATTATCTGCAATTAAAAAATGCCCTGGCTAATGATAATGCAAAAGATGCTGCAGCAGCAGGGAAAGCAGTTTCTGAAACAATACAGAAAATTGATGAAACGTCATTAACTGCCGAACAGAAAAAAGTGTTTGATGATGTAAAAGATGACATAAAAGAACACGCAGAACACATTGGTGGCAATAGAGACAAGATTGCCCATCAGCGTGAACATTTTGAAACGATGAGTAAAGATGTATATGATTTGGTGAAAGTGATGGATAATGAACAAACCTTATACAAAGACCATTGCCCAATGTACAATGGCGGCAAAGGCGCAGACTGGCTGAGTGAGGTAAAGGAAATAAAAAATCCCTATCTCGGTAAGAAGATGCCCACATGTGGAACAGTAAAAGAAGAGATTAAAAAATGAGCCTTCTAAAGAAAATATCATTAGTTCTGGTGATTGTATTTATTGTTATACAATTTATTCGGCCATCACGTAATACCAGTGGTAATGCATGGCCGGCTGAAATAACAACTCAGTTTAGTGTCCCCGGGGATGTACAAAGTGTTTTAAGAACATCCTGTTACGATTGTCATACCAACAATACACGCTATCCCTGGTATTCTAATATTCAGCCTTTAGGTTGGTTGTTAGCCAATCACATAAATGATGGAAAAGCAAATCTCAATTTTGATAAGTTTGGTAACTATTCTAAAAGAAGACAGTTAAGCAAATTGAAGGCGATTACCAATAGTATCAAGGATGGCACTATGCCTTTATTTTCTTACACATTATTGCATCATGATGCCAGGCTTTCAAAAGAGAATAAAGATTTAATTGTGAATTGGATCAGTGGTGCAAGGGACAGTTTGGAAATAAGATCAAAGCAATGAATACGATTAAGGCAATACTCATCAAAGTTTTCAAAGCAATCTTTCTTAGAAAAAAAGAGTGCTGCAAATAACAAAAAATGAAAATATTAATTATCGTCAGCTTTTTAATATATCCGTCCTTTATGTCAGTCGCTCAAAGTAAAGAAGCGGGTACAGAAATAGAAGCTATAAAACAATTTATGCACGATGCGGTCACAGGTCGGTCTTTATTTAAAAACGACAATGCTGAGGAAGTAAAAAGCGTTTTAAAAAAATATAATAAAGCCTTTGAAAAACTTGACGTCACTGATACAGAAAGATTTTTTACTACGGAATCTAAAGTTTACGAGTCAGGTGAAAGTGAAGGGAAATTTATCTACTATTTAATACATCGTCTTGCACCCAAACTGAAAGAGTATAAATCTTTAACCTTTAGTAATTACAATATAGAAGTGCAGCTTTCTGAAAAATATGCCTTTACAACAGAAACTTACAATTATACAATCGTTACAAAAGGTAGTCGAGAATTTAAAAGACAAGGAGTAACCACATCTATGTTGAAAAAAATTAAAAACAATTGGAAGATTATAATCAGCCATATTTCTTCAAGCAAAATAAATTAATCACATGAAGCACAATATTCTAATAGCATTTTTTATGTCTCTTTTCTCCATTGCATTTGCACAGGAGATGCCTGGAATGAAAATGCCGGTAAAAAAACAGGCAGCGCCAAAAATTATTTATACCTGCCCTATGCATCCTGAAGTACAGAAGGATAAACCCGGTAACTGTCCTAAGTGTGGAATGACCCTGGTGAAAAAAACAATCAAAGTTTCTGCACTTAAAAAAGAAGTTGGCAAACCTATATCAAAAGAAACACAGCCGGTACAAAAGGAAGCACCTAAACAAATGGACATGATAATGGGAAAGAAAGACAATACACAAATGCCTGCTGTGAAATATACTTGCCTCATGCATCCTGAAATTAATTCAGACAAGCCGGGAAATTGTCCTAAATGCGGAATGAAGTTGGTGGAAAAAAATCCTGAATTTGTAGCAGATACATCAGTTAAAAATCATCATGAAATGCAGATGCCTTCTGATACAAGTCATTCAGCAAAATCCACAACTTACACCTGCCCCATGCATCCTGAAATACACTCAGATAAACCGGGTAATTGCTCCAAATGCGGAATGAAACTCGTAAAGGAAAAAGCAAAGGAAAACATGAAAGACATGGCCATGGGAGGAATGGATATGACAGATGATAGCGCCACGACGCAGAATATAAAAACGGCAAAAAAGAACCTCGGGCATATAACAACCAGCCCAAGTTCACTACCTCCACGCACAGTTGTTTATCATCTGAATATAAGAGATACTACAGTAACCTTTGGTAGAAAAACAAAAAGAGCTATCGCAGTAAATGGTCAGATACCGATGCCTACATTAACTTTTACCGAAGGTGACACGGCTGAAATATGGGTTCACAATGAGTTGAAAGAAATGACCTCTTTGCATTGGCATGGTTTGTTTTTACCAAACAAAATGGATGGTGTTCCTTTCCTTACACAAATGCCCATTAAACCAGGAGCAACCTATTTATATAAATTTCCTATCGTTCAGCATGGTACACATTGGTATCATAGTCATAGTGGATTACAGGAACAAATAGGTATGTACGGTGCATTTATTATGAACAAAAGAAATGAATGGGATATGCCCACTATACCAATACTGCTAAGTGAGTGGACGGATATGAAACCTGAAGAAGTACATCGCAGCTTGCACGCTGCAACCGATTGGTTTGCTGTACAAAAGGGAAGCACACAAAGCTACTCCGAAGCCATAAAAAAAGGTCAGTTTAAAACCAAAATTGTTAACGAATGGAAGCGGATGAATGCAATGGATTTAACGGATATATATTATGACAATTTTCTAATCAATGGCAAAAACCAAAATGAGCAGCCGCAGTTTAAAGCAGGTGATAAAGTAAGGTTACGTATAGCCAACGGCGGCGCATCAGATTATTTCTGGCTTAGCTATTCAGGCGGAAAAATAACAGTAGTAGCAACTGATGGCAATGATGTAGAGCCTGTAGAAGTGGACAGGTTGATAATAGCTGTATCTGAAACCTACGATGTTGTTGTAACTATTCGTGAAAACAAGAGTTACGAATTTTTAGTAACACCTGAAGACCGTACAAAACATGCGTCCTTATGGTTAGGCAGTGGCGAAAAAGTGCCTGCCGTAAAATTGGAAAGACCCAAATATTTTGCAGGCATGAAGATGATGAATAATATGATGGATATGAAAGGCAATATGATGGAGATGGAAGGCATGAAAATGCAAAACCAAATCATGGATATGAATACGGTTGTATATCCGGAAATTACGGGTCCTGAAAATCCAGATGATACAATGGATAATGATAGCATGAAGATGGATAGTAGTAAAGAAATGCCAATGGTGGGTCACAGTAATCATAGCATGGCCGGGATGAATATGGGCACTAACAATTCGGATATTGTTTCACTGAATTATGAAATGTTGCGGGCGCCTGAAAAAACAACTTTGCCTGATGGCCCGTGGAAAGAATTGAAGTTTGATTTGACCGGCAATATGAATCGGTATGTGTGGAGCCTCAATAATAAAGTGGTTTCAGAAACAGATAAAATTCTTATTAAGAAAGGAGAGAATATAAGAATTATACTTTTTAATAACAGTATGATGCGCCATCCCATGCACCTTCACGGGCATGACTTTAGGTTATTGAACGGGCAAGGTGAAAATGCTATTATGAAAAATATCATTGACATTATGCCCATGGAAAGAGACACCATAGAATTTGCGGCAAATGAAGCTGGCGGCGACTGGTTTTTTCATTGCCATATTTTATACCACATGATGAGCGGAATGGGCAGGGTTTTTAGTTACGATAACCCTGTGGTTGATAAAACAGATATCACTAACTCCAAAGTAGCCAAACGTGGATTAAATTCTGATGATAGAGCATTTCATCCGATGGGCAGATTAGGCCTGGAAAGTAATGGCAGCGATGGAGAATTTATGTTAGCACAAACGAGATGGAAGGTGAGCACTCTCTGGCACCTGGGGTTACATGATATGCATGGCTATGAGAGTGAAACTATGATTGGGCGATACATGGGCAGAATGCAATGGTGGTTTCCTTATGTAGGTTTCGATTATCATTATAAAACAGAAGGCGGCCCAAAAAATATTTTTGGCGGAGAGGATAAAAACTGGTTTGGACAAACAAGTAATAAAAACAACCGTAAAACAGTGGTTGCAGGTGTGGCTTATACGCTGCCAATGTTATTTGTTGCCGATGGAAGAGTTGATGGAAATGGCAAATTCCGGTTTCAATTAGGCCGGGAAGACATTCCCGTTTCACCACGTTTAAGATTTAATATGATGGTTAATTCTGATAAGGAATACATGGCAGGTTTCAGATATATACTAACAAAATATTTTAGCCTGTCAACACATTATGATAGCGACATGGGACTTGGTGCAGGTATTACTATAACTTATTAAACAAACATGAAACTTAAACCGTACTCCTCAACTGCTCTTCTTTTAGCAGGACTAATACTTGCAGGTATAGGGTTGTACTTTATTTTTCTTCGACCATCTTTATTACCTGAAGACCTACGATACATAGGCTCAACGTTAGAGAGTGTAAAGCAGAATATGCCTGGTCTTTCCAGTTGGCTAAAGAAAGTTTTTTGGGTAATGGGAGGGTACATTTTCGCAACGGGATTGCTGATTTTTTAATTGCGATCACATCTTTTCAAAAACGTGTTCGTGGGGAGAATTATTAAGGTGGCCAGGCGAAAGTATTTTGTACCCAACAAATTTCTTACCCAGCGAACGATTACAATGGTCTGCAAT
>JANLXV010000296.1:0-4174 GCA_031365305.1 Chitinophagaceae bacterium | reverse complement strand
TAAATACAGAAGTCAGATCATTAAATTTTTGATGGACGATCTACATCATCAATTGTATTACTGAAAAAATAGGTTGCAGCTATAAGAAAGATATTATTATCGCTTATTGTTTTCACATTTTGCGGGCTTGTACTATCTGCACAATTAAAGGTCAGTCCTCATAAAAAATATCTTCTCAAAAAAGATGGCAAGCCTTTTTTTTGGTTGGGCGATACGGCCTGGGAACTTTTTCACTGGCTAAATTGTTTTTTTATCATTTGTTTGAAACTATTGTGCTTACAACCCTGGCAGCCATTATTGGTATAACCATTGCTGCGGCATGTGTGCCTGTAGTTAACCAGCTTTTAGATAAAGCAGTTGCTTTACAACAGTTGCTAAACATCAAATACATTGCCGGCAGTATCGGGAGTTTGGTTATCATCAGTCTTTTATCCGGTTTTTATCCCGCTTTCATTTTATCGGGCTTTAAACCTATTCAATCTTTAAAGAGCAACTTTAGTTTACCGGGTAAGTTTTCTACGCTGTTGCGGCAATCATTGGTGGCCTTTCAATTTACCATTTCTATTGCGCTCATTATTAGCACTATTATTTTCGCCAGGCAAACAGAATACCTCAATAAAAAATCGTTAGGCTTTAATAAAGACGCCGTGGCGGAAGTAAGCCTGCCTGTAAATGACAGTGCTAAGATGGCTGGCTTTGGCGCTTTTTTACAAAACCGGCCGGGCATAAAAAATATATCGTTTTGTTTAGGCGCACCTATATCTAAATATCAGCAACAGTCTTCCCAAGACGAAACTCATTATAAACTATAGAATCTGATTTACCTAATTCACGTATTAGCCATTTATTGATGAACTCGTTTTTATATATATATTCATTTGGATAAAATTTTTCGAGAACTTTATAAACGTACTTAAGATAAGATAAGTAGGTGTATTTTTTATTAATTAATGAATTATCGTACCGAGAAATTTTTGTTATTAATGATGTAGATCGTTTTTGTTCCAGCGCAATACTTCACTTCGTGAAAATAAACTTGAATAGTCTCGCAGTTGGTTAATTTGATATGACTTCTTGATATACATGTATTTCTTTAGTGTCGTTAAATCAATTTTTTGATATGTTACTTCAACGCTTCCACCATTTATGCCACTTCTAAAAAATAAAAACCTCCCTTCACCTTGCATCAATAAAAAATAAATTATAGACATTTACGCATGGCAACAAAAACCAACTGGCCCGAGGCTATAAAGCCTTTGCTAAAAAAATATAAGAACAAGCAACATCCGCTGGAGTATAAAAGCATTTACCAGCTTATCGTAATGGTTGTGTTATCGGCGCAGGATTCTGATAGGAACATCAATGCCCTTGCTCCAAAATTGTTTGAAGGTTTTCCTGATATGATCACCCTCTCGAATGCCACAGAAGACACCTTGTTTCCTTACATCAGCAAAGTGCGCAACTTTGGCAATAAGGCCAAATGGCTTGTTGGTATTGCCGCCAAACTTAAAGACAAAGACATTCCTTCCACACATGCTGACCTCACGGAATTAAATGGCATTGGCAGTAAATCGGCCAACGTAATCTTAAGAGAAATGGGTAAACCTGCAGAAGGCGTAATGGTTGACCTGCATGTGGTAAGAGTAGCGCCAAGACTTGGCATAGCTACCGTCGCAGACCCTAAAAAAATAGAAAAACAACTTAAAGAAACTTTGCCGCAAAACCAATGGGATGCAGGTATGGCCATGTCATTTCATGGCCGGGAAATATGCCGCCCCACACCTAAGTGCGACATCTGTTTTATGACAGATGTTTGCGAGTATTACCAGGCGAATGGCTCACCGGGGACGAAACTTGCCCCTAATTGACAAAGAGACAAAAGCAGGTAGAAGTGAAAATGCTGTACGACTTAAAGAATACTGACCTAATAAAAAAGATTGCCTATTTTATTGAACAAAACAAATCCAGAAAGATATACCATAAAATGGAATGCAGACTTAAGCAGCTAGCTCGAAAGAGGAATACAGAAAAAGCCCGGAATTGAAAAAATATCACCGTGTTTATATCGCCCCTTTTATAAATTATATTATTATTTCGATAAGCATTTTACAGGTTGACAACATCAGGGGTGGAGAAGAAAAAATAGTAAAAGCTTTTTAATTATGGTTTAACAACCTGTTCCTTTCCATCAGGGTTTTTTATTTTTAGAAAACCCCCGTTTTCTTTTGCTAAAAGTTGTATGTATCCCTGTAATTCATTAGAAAAACTCAGCCCGCCACCATCTTCTGATGCATCTATTTTTACAGATGGTTGCCCTTTGCTATTAATCAATCGTAGCAGTATTCCGCCAGCATAGCGTTTTCCTTCCTGCTCAACAGGTGCATGAAAGCTAATACTTGCCCTTATTTTCCCCACACTATCTATTATTTCCAAACCGCGTCCACGCAGAACCTGCAATTCATTTTGTTTTTTTTGCTGTGCTGTTGAAGGATTCATTTTTGTAAGCAGCACAATCATAAGCACAAGATTAATGATTGTTACTGCAATAGCGATGCGTTGTATTTTCATAGCATTTGTTTTAGAATACTAATTTAATGGATTGCCGAAAAGCGATAATTTATTTTGACAAGAAGACTAAAAAGCGTGATGAATTGCTTTCATGGTGTTGTTAACCGCTAATTTAATTATTCTTTTTACCGAGCCATTAATCCACTTAGTTGCCCTGTAATGGCGGGCAAGTGCTGCCAGGCCGCAAGATTTGTTTCCGTGAGACTGATATGGCTTACTTTACGCCGCTACCCTCAATGGCATGTTAATTGTAAACCTTTCTCTGGTATTTTATTATTATTAAAATTTTAAAACGATTGCCATGTCTGACAACAATAACGAAAGCTTAGGTAACAAATTAAGGGATGCTGCTGATGATGCAGGCACCGCCATTAAGAACGCCGCCAACGATGTAAAAACCGGCGTACAAAACACAGCACGGAGCGCCGGCAATGAAGCGGATAAAGCCGCCAACAATGCAAAGGCGGAAGATGGAAACATTTTCGATAAAGCAGGGGCGGCTATTAAAAACACATTTAGTGATGCAAAAACCTCCACACAAAATGCAGCCAACTCTGCAAAAAACGAATCGGAGAAAGCTGCGAACACCTTAGACAATGAGGCTGAAAAATCAGACCGCGATAATGATTAATACAACACAATTTATTTCGAAAACCGGGCATTAGGTCCCGGTTTTTTTATGCCCGCTATGATTTTATTATTTGTTGAACTAATTTCCCGCAGGTATCCCTCAAAGATTCTTCGCCGCTAACTTACACCAGCTTCATTTTAACAGGATCCCATTTGATGATCTTCTTTTGAAAATAACTTTCATTGCAGGATAAAGCCGGTGCCGCTGCCCTGAACCCGAAGGTGGCATCTTCCACCACCGTTTTGCCGGTTCTTATCGCATCAAAGAAATTGGTGAAATGATCTAAATGTTCATCATATCCGGCGGGTGCTTTATAGGTGATGTCATCTTTCTTTGGCCTTTTCTTTTGGGCATCTGTCCACTTTGCATCATACTCTTTCTGCATCTCCTGCTGCATACTTTTAGAAAACGTAAACAGGGAATCATAACCGCCAAAGCCCGGCGCTTCCGGCATAAGGCTATGGCGTAAATTAATATCATTACCATCTACTTCCATTACACCTTCTGAGCCTATGAACCTTATCACTTCCTGCCCGCCGGTACCACTTATAAAATTAACCTGCAGCGTTAACTGGAATGCAGGATGCTCCGGCGTATCGCCATATTGCATAACACCAGCCATAACATCAGGCATATTGCGGCCATCTTTCCAGTAGCTGAACTGGCCCGTGCCGAAAATAGATTGCGGCCCTTTTGAGTTTGTAATAAAGTGTGTACCGCTCAGCAAATGAATGAACAAATCTCCTGCAACGCCGGTGCCCACTTCTTTAAAGGCACGCCACCAGAAAAACTTTTTTGAATCGTAAGCCATCTTTTCCGTCACTTCTATAAACCTGTCCCAATCCGTAGTTTCTGCATTGGCATCTTTTGGTATAGTGTACTCCCAGGCGCCAATTGAGCTTTGCCTGTCGTACACTGCATTTACCATATTTAGTTTCCCGATCTCCCCGGCGGCTAATAATTCTTTCGCTTTTG
>JANLXV010000268.1:0-2041 GCA_031365305.1 Chitinophagaceae bacterium | reverse complement strand
GCCTTTTGTGTAGGCAGTGTAGCCTTAATAGCTGCATAAAAAACATATTTCCCATATGGCTCCATAAGTTTCCGCCCTTGCGGAACGCCGGCAGGGTGTAAAAGTAAAAACATAATAATGCCAAAGGTTAAAACCAACTCCAGCGCAAAAAAGCGCTTTAAAGTGACCGGTACAGGAGAGATCACTTTTCAGAATGCATTTAAACGTCACATCTTAACAAAAAAATCTACTAAGCGCAAGCGTAACCTCCGCAAAGGTGGTATTGTATCGCCTGCTAACAGAGATTTTGTCATGCGTTTACTTCGCCTTAAATAATTTAAATAAATTTTTAAAACATTTCAGGCAGAAGTCATCTTCTATTCTGAATTAAAAAATACATTATGCCACGTTCAGTAAATGCAGTAGCATCAAGAGCCCGGAGAAAAAGAATTTTAAAAGCCGCCAAAGGCTATTATGGCAAAAGGAAAAACGTTTATACCGTTGCCAAAAACGTTATGGAGAAAGGCCTTACATACAGCTATGTAGGTCGTAAATTAAAAAAGCGTGAATACCGCACCTTATGGATTGCCCGTATCAATGCCGCCGTTAGGGCCGAAGGAATGAACTACAGCCAGTTCATACATAAGCTTGCAGAAAAGAATATTGAACTTAACAGGAAGGTTTTGGCAGATATTGCCATGAACGAACCGGAGGCTTTTAAAAAGTTGATTGATTCAGTAAAATAAATGATACTGATTAAATAAATTATAACCGCTTTCATAACCGAGCGGTTTTTTTATTTTATAAATTTTTCATTCAATTACATTTGTGCTTTATAAAAAGTTTACACTCAATTAGATGAATAATTCGTACAGCGACCTTGTTGACCAGACCTTTAACTTTCCGCAGGAAGACTTTAACCTGCAGGATGAGTACTTACGCTACAATGGTGTTGATCTTAAAGCGCTGATTGATAAATATGGTACACCGTTGAAGCTTACTTACCTACCCAAGATTGGGATGCAGATTGAGAAGGCCAAAAAAATGTTTGCCGCTGCTTTAAAAAAGCATAAATATGATGGTGAATATTTTTATTGCTACTGCACAAAAAGTTCTCATTTTTCATTCATTATCGAAGAAGCATTAAAACAAAATATTCATCTTGAAACCTCCTATGCTTACGACATTGAGATCATCAACAAACTCTACGAAAACAAAAAAATTGATAAAGATATTTTTATCATCTGCAACGGCTATAAACAAAAAGCATATACTTCACGTATCGCAAGGTTACTGAATACAGGCTTTAATAATGTAATTCCGATTCTTGATAATAAAGACGAATTAAAAGCTTACCGCCGGTCAGTTAAAGTGCCTTTTAAAATGGGCATAAGAGTAGCGGCAGAAGAAGAACCCACGTTTCCTTTTTATACATCAAGGCTCGGCATAAGAGCAAGGGATATTCTGGAATTTTATGTAGATGAAATTGAAGGTAATGAACACCGGTTCCAGTTGAAGATGCTGCACATCTTTTTGAATAAAGGCATTAAAGACGATATCTATTATTGGAGTGAATTAAATAAGATCATTAACCTGTATTGCCAGCTCCGTAAGATTTGCCCTGAACTCGATTCTATAAATATTGGTGGCGGCTTTCCTATTAAGCATTCGCTTGGGTTCGATTACAACTATCAATTCATGATCAATGAAATTGTAAGAAATATTAAGGTTGGCTGCAAAAGAAGCAATGTGCCAATGCCAAATATTTTTACAGAATTTGGCAGCTACACAGTCGGTGAAAGTATGGCACATATTTATAGCGTGATAGGAGAGAAAATGCAGAATGATCGTGAAACGTGGTATATGATAGATTCATCTTTTATCACCACGTTGCCCGATACATGGGGCATAGGGGAGAAATTTTTAATGCTGCCCATCAACAAGTGGAATGAGGAATACCAGCGGGTTACCCTGGGGGGCATTACATGCGATAGCCATGATTATTATGATTCTGAAGAACATATAAACGAAGTTTTTTTACCTAAAATCGTTAATGGCGAAC
>JANLXV010000166.1:0-4079 GCA_031365305.1 Chitinophagaceae bacterium | reverse complement strand
CAAAAAAAAGCCTTATTAAAGTACCGCTGATGCATGGCACTATTCCTCATGAGCAACTGTCAAAAGAAGGAGCTGCAAAGGTTTTAATAAAGCCAGCTGCTCATGGTACAGGAGTAATTGCAGGTGGTAGTATGCGTGCTGTACTGGAAGCTGCCGGTATTACAGACGTTCTTGCAAAATCTCTTGGTTCTGCAAATCCTCATAATGTGGTAAAAGCAACTGTAAAAGCTTTGGCAACATTGCGTGAACCAATCAGCGTGGCAAAAACAAGAAACATCTCATTAAAAAAAGTTTTTAACGGATAGGTCGTCTATTCTACAAATAGTTCAATACATCAGCATGAAACTAAAAGTAACCCAGATTAAAAGTGGCATAGACAGGTCAGGGCGTCAAAAGCTTACTTTACAGGCATTGGGGTTAAACAAGCTAAATGCCTCAAAAGAAGTGGAATCAACCCCATCAATTTTAGGTATGATCAAAAAGGTGAATCATCTTATTAAAGTTGAAGAAGTAGCCTAAATTATTTAAAGCGAGCTCCCTGTACAGGGGCGTTAGTCAAAAACAAGTACAATGAATTTACACACACTCAGACCTGCAAAAGGTTCTGTTCACAAAGAAAAAAGAATTGGTCGCGGTGAAGCCTCCGGTAAGGGCGGAACGTCAACGAAAGGTAACAAGGGCGGTCAAAGCCGTGCAGGTTACAAAATTAAAATGGCACACGAAGGTGGCCAGATGCCTATTCAAAGACGTATACCAAAACGCGGCTTTAAAAATATTAACCGTATTGAATATAAAGTGTTCAACCTTGGGCAAATTGATCAGCTTGTTGAAAAACACACGCTTGCTGAATTTAGCCTTGAAACGCTTTATACCAATAACCTGATCAGCCAGACTGATCGAGTTAAAATCTTAGGCAATGGTGAGTTAAAAACCATGATCCCTTTTAAAGTAAATGCTATCAGCGAAAAAGCTAAAACTGCCATTGAAACTGCAGGTGGCAAAGTTGAAATAGTAAATTAGTACTTTTGTTCTGGTTTAGTTTAACCGGTCACGAATAAAATGTTGTTCCATCTGTGAAGAAATTTATAAAAACAATAAAGAACATCTGGAGTATAGAAGAGCTTCGCAATAAGATTGTAACAACATTACTCCTTATATTGGTTTACCGGCTTGGTTCGCACATCGTGTTGCCGGGTATTGATCCTAACCAGCTTTCAAATCTTACCAACAGTACAAGCTCGGGTATGCTAGGTTTACTTGATGCTTTTGTTGGAGGTGCCTTTTCCAAGGCGTCCATTTTTGCATTAGGTATTATGCCTTACATCTCTGCATCTATTTTTATGCAGTTGATGACGATTCTTGTACCTAAGATCCAGAAGATTCAGAAAGAAGGAGATAGCGGTCGTAAGAAGATTAACCAGTGGACAAGATACCTTACTGTGCTGGTTACGGCCTTCCAAGCAGTAGCTTATATTTCTTACTTGAAGAATACAAATGCCGAGGCACTTTTACCGGCCTATGCACCATATTTTTATGCGTCAACAGTTATTATACTTACTGTAGGCACTTTATTCGTAATGTGGTTAGGTGAAAAAATTACTGATAAAGGTTTAGGAAACGGTACTTCTATAATTATTATGGTAGGTATTTTGGCAAGATTGCCACAAGCCTTCATGCAGGAATTTTATGCGAAGCAAACCCGTGGTGGTGGCGGTTTATTAATATTTCTTATTGAGATCGCAGTGTTGATAGCCATTATTCTTGGCCTGATTGTACTTGTACAGGGCGTGAGGAAAATTCCGGTTAATTATGCTAAGCAAATTGTAGGCAACAGGCAATTTGGTGGTGCCCGCCAGTTTTTGCCACTTAAGGTAAATGCTGCAGGTGTAATGCCAATCATCTTTGCACAAGCCATCTTATTTCTGCCTACCATTCTTCAAGGTTTCCAAACTACCGGAACAGGGTGGACATCTTATTTTACAGACCATACCAATATTGTATACATGTTGATTTACTCCACATGTGTTATCGGATTTACGTTTTTATATACGGCTCTTATCTTCAATCCTAAGCAAATGGCCGATGATCTTAAAAGAAGCAATGGTTTTATTCCGGGTGTAAAACCTGGTCAGCCTACGGCAGATTACATCGGTCACATCATGGATAGAATTACTTTACCCGGCGCTGTTTTGTTAGCGTTCGTAGGTATTTTACCAGGCATTGCCCAGCGGTTAGGTGTAAGCCAGGCTTTTGCTACTTTTTTTGGTGGTACATCACTATTGATTATGGTTGGTGTGGTGTTAGATACACTTCAACAAATTGAAACCCAATTGCTCATGCGGCAATATGATGGACTGATGAGCAGTGGCAGGATACAGGGCCGCCAGACGGTTTCTCCGGGTGTTACAGGAAGCTAAAACATAAAACCACTTATTAAATATATTTTTACCCTGCCGCTTAATCGTCAGGGTTTTTTAGTAGTAAAATTTAGAATGACGTTTTATAAATCACATAACGAAATAGAATTGATGCGCAGCAGTGCTTTGCTGGTTGGGGAAACCATAGCTGCTGTTGCCGCTATTATCAAACCCGGCATCACAACCATGCAGCTAAATAAAGCAGCAGAAGAATTTATTTTAGATAATGGCGCTATTCCTTCATTTAAAAATTATAAAGGTTATCCGTTTACTTCCTGCATTTCTGTAAACGACGCTGTTGTGCATGGTTTTCCCACCAATAAAGAATTAATGCCTGGTGATATTGTTTCTGTTGATCTTGGTGCATTTAAAAATGGCTTTCACGGTGATAGCGCCTATACTTTTGGCATAGGCGACATCAAGCCGGAAGTAAAAAAACTCTTACAGATTACGAAAGAATCACTTTACAAAGGCATTCAATATGCTGTAACCGGCAACAGGGTTGGTGATATAGCTTATGCCATACAGGAATATACCGAAAGAAAAAATGGCTATGGCGTTGTAAGAGAATTGGTGGGCCATGGCCTGGGTAGAAGCCTGCATGAAGATCCCCAGGTACCAAATTATGGAAAGCGTGGGTCCGGTGCTAAACTTAAGGAAGGATTGGTTATTGCCATCGAACCAATGATCAATCTTGGTACTAAAGATGTAACTAATGATGCTGATGGCTGGACGGTAAGAACACGAGACAGGAAACCCTCTGCACATTATGAGCATACGGTTTGCGTACGTAAAGGCAAAGCAGACATATTATCATCTTTCGAAAAAGTAGAAGCAGCTGAAAAAGCCAATACCAACCTTGTATCAGATTACTATTAACATCACTTAATAGTATAATGCCAAAACAAAAACTTATAGTTGTTGGCGGTGGTGCAGCAGGTTTTTTTTGCGCCATACAGGCCGCAAAAGAAAATCCCTCTCTAAAAATATATATCGTTGAAAAAAGCAACAAGCTCCTTAGCAAAGTAAGAGTAAGCGGTGGCGGCAGGTGTAATGTTACTCATGCCTGTGAAACTATCGGGGAAATGATTAAGAAGTATCCAAGGGGCAGCAACTTCCTTAAGAAATCTTTCCATCATTTTTTTACTAATGATACCATTAAATGGTTTGAGGAAAAAGGTGTAACAATAAAAGCGGAAGAAGATGGCAGGATGTTTCCTGTTACAGATTCCTCTCAAACAATTATTGACTGCCTGATGAATGAAGTGAACAAATACCAAATTGAAATTATCCTGCATCAGGAAATAAAAAACATCGCTTTCAGAAATGAAAAGTGGGTTTTATCTGATCAACATGGCAATGAAACGCAAACTGATTTTGTTTGTATTGCGGCGGGAGGTCATCATAAAATGTCTCAATTTGATTGGCTAAAGAATTTACAACACCGGGTTATAAGTCCCGTGCCATCACTGTTTACATTCAATGTACATCAACATCCATTGAAACATTTAATGGGTGTTTCGGTCAGTTTAGCCATTGTAAAAATTAAGGGCTCAAACTTTATACAGGAAGGGCCTCTTTTAATATCTCACTGGGGCTTTAGTGGTACGTCAGTTTTAAATCTATCTGCTTATGCAGCTTTTGAGCTTCATAAAATGCAAT
>JANLXV010000363.1:0-2334 GCA_031365305.1 Chitinophagaceae bacterium | reverse complement strand
TTATAAGTAAGATAGAGCTTTACATAAAAAATTTCTTGAATTAACTGCTGTATAAGCACCGGTCTCAATATCCTGCTGTAATTAAACCCTGATATTTCAAAGCCGTAATCGTGCATGTATTTTTATCAAATCAGCCATTTGATTTTGATATTAATTGTGCTTCAATACCGTACCAAAATGAGAATAAATGCCAACATCTATTGGATAAAATGTTTTACCATTTTAATGCTAAGTCATATAGCTCACCCAACTTTTTCACAGTGGGTGAAAAAAAGCGATGCGCTTAAGTACAGGTCTGAACTGTCTCAAACTATTGTTTACAAAAACAAAGTCTATGCTTTTATTGGCTTTGATTCTTTACGGAATACTATAGCAAGTTCAGAAGTTTATGATCCGGCTACCAACACCTGGAAGGGTTTAGCATCAATACCATCTAATGCTGCAATGACGCACCAGGGCACACTATTAATAGATAATACAGTATGGCATATTGGGGGCCGCGTTGGTAAAAACCCCGGTCCGCTTACAAGTGCTACCTGGATTTATAATATTTCAACCAACGCCTGGTCACGTGGGCCGGATATTCTTGATCCTGCAACGGGCAAATTGTTGCCTATAGCTGGTGCCGGCGTGGTTTTGTTAGGCAGAGTGATTCACATTTTTGGAGGCTTTACGCCCACAGCGTGCACTAATGACCAGGATAAATATCATCTTACACTTGATGTAGATTCGTGGCTCTCTAATCCATCATCTGCACCTCAATGGAAAAATACACTTCAGCCACTTCCGCTAAAGAGGAATCATTTAAGCGGTGTAGTGCTTGGTGGAAAGATATATGCCCTTGGCGGACAGTTAGATCATGATTGCAATGGAGCAATTGAAATTGCATATTGCCATGTGTATAATCCGGCTATAAATACGTGGACACAACTACCATCGTTGCCCTCAGTCCGTTCACATGCAGAAGGCTCTACGTTTGCTGTTGACGGAAAAATATATATGTTAGGCGGACAGGGAGTTAACGGCGCTTCTACCGACAAGGTTGGCATATTTGATCCTGCAGCTAATAATGGTGCAGGAAAATGGACAGAAAATACAGCCCTTACGTTGCCTTATATTAATGAAGGACTATCAGCTTCTGTAATAGGTACCAATATTATCATACATCATGGTGGCAGGTCTTCCAGCAGGTATCCACAAAAAACAACCTATGCTCAAACAATTGTCCGGCATCCAATTTATAAACTGGGTTTTCCGGCAGAGTGTTTATCGTTAAGTGGTGCTCCCGGAAATATCATAAAAGGTAACACATGGTTATTTACTATTGATAGTTCTAAAACATACACTACTTCATCTAATGCAAAATGGCTGACTGTAAGCAAAAACGCATCAGGCACCGCAACACAAAATGCCATAGACATTGGCCTAACCATAAATACAAAAGGTCTCTCTGCCGGTATCTATAATGCTACTGTTACTGCTACAGGTACCGGGAGTGGCACCGCGTTTTCCAGTGCAACATTTTGTGTAAGATTAAGCGTAGCAAAACGGTTATTAACTGTAAATAATATTGCGTCTACATCAGCACGTGGATATACCCTAAGTAAAATAGCTGCAGACACATTTGTTTATACTGACAGAACTTACCAGGCAACTTCAGTGCCGGCAAGCCTGAATAACATGCCATTGATCAGGACGCCGAATGATGATAAATATAATACGTCATCCACACTGTTATCCTTTGGCATTGATGACAGCGCAACTGTGTATGTAGCTTACGATCCACGAAGTAGCACGCTGCCTGCCTGGTTAAGCACCTGGCAAAAAACGTCTTCTCAGATTATTGGTGTAAACGATTCTAAGATTACTTACATGGATTTGTATTATAAGAATTATAGCGCAGGTACAGTTACCCTCGGAGGTAATTTACAAAGTCCGGCAAAAGGAGCTTCAAATAATTATTTTGTAATAATACAGGCTTTAGATACCTCTTTACAAAATAGTGTGAGTAACACAAACCCCGCTAATCAACTTGAAACAATCAATAGTCAAGCAAGAACAGTGTTAGCGTTGCACAATGAACACAAGACCTTAAGGGTATATCCAAATCCAAATAGTGGTGAGAATATATCTATTGAAGGAAAAAATTTCCTGGTGCATGAAGCGGTTACTATATTTATTAAGGGTGAATATGGCAATACCTTGAAATTAATAAAACTTCAAACAGATGATAAGGGTACATTCAAAAAAAATATTTTAATGGGGCATCATCTTTCAAGAGGGATATACATCATTAAAGCAACTTCAGGCTCAACAAATATTCAACAGAAATTA
>JANLXV010000093.1:0-2424 GCA_031365305.1 Chitinophagaceae bacterium | reverse complement strand
TTTGCCAGTCAGATCAAAAATTGCATTGGTAAGCGCAGGAGAAAATGCAGGTAAACCCGGTTCGCCCACACCACCGGCATCATGATTATTTTCCATAATAAAAACATCAACGTGAGGCACATCATTTATACGGGGCATTTTATAAGCATCGAAATTCGTTTGTTCGGTCAAGCCATCTTTAAAAGTAATTTCGTGTACAGTTGCTGCGGCTAATGCCATTACCACCGAGCCTTCAACCTGTGCTTTAATGATGTCCGGATTAACATACCAGCCACAATCCATCACCACCCAAACTTTATCAATTTTTACATCATTACCGGCTTTTGATACTTTTACCACATGCCCAACGGTGCTGGCAAAACACTCTGTAATTGCCACACCATAGCCTTCATTTTTCTGCCTGTTTTTCCAGCCGGAAACTTCTTCCATTTTATCAATCAACTTCTGCTCTCTGTCACTTTTTAAATATTGTCGTCTGAAGGCAAGTGGATCTTTACCGGCTTCTATGGCCAGTTCATCCATAAAACTTTCGTAGGCAAAACCATTGGTTGATGCATAAACAGACCGCCACCACATTACCGGGATTGGCGTATCAAAAGGCACATCCTGTATGCTAAGATTTTTTATCGTTTCATAATAGGGCGCTAAGAATCCTTCGGATGAACTGCTGTTTGCTTTTGACCGGTCTTCACTTTGCCAATGATCCATATTCTGACCGCAAAGTTTTACTTTGAAAGCCTGTATATCTCCATTGCTGATAACACCTTCGCACCGGTAAGACATGCCTGGCCTGTAAGGGCCTTGTGTCATATCATCTTCCCTGGTCCAAATAACCTGCACTGGTGCATTGATTGCTTTAGATATGGCTACGGCCTCCTGCGGATAATCTAAAAATGCCTTGCGGCCAAAACCGCCGCCAAGAAAGGTCATATTAACAATAACGTTTTCAACGGGTACATTAAATTCTTTACTGATGAAACCCTGCACCCAGTCAGGTGCCTGTATCGGGCCCCATAATTCAATCTTATCATTTTGATAATGGGCCACACAATTTAAAGGCTCCATTGAGCTGTGCGATTGGTAAGGCGTTTGATAAATAACATCAATTTTTTTACCGGTTTTTGCAATAATGTCATCAGCATCGCCCTGCTTTTTAAAACTTAGTCCTTCTTTAGATTTAAGATCAGCTTCCTGTAGTTTAAAAATGTCTGCAGTGTTTACATGTTCAAAACCCGTATCATCCCAAACAACTTTCAACGCCCGTCTTCCTTCCATTGCTGCCCAGGTAGAGTCTGCAATAACAGCAACACCTTCACGGTCTGTGTTAAAGACTTTCATGGTCACCTTTATCACTTTTTTTACACCCGGTACTTTCAAAGCGGCAGACTCATCATAACTTTTAATCTTGCCCCGCAACCTTGGGTTGCGTTCAACCACCGCATACATCATTCCCGGCAATTTCTTATCCAGTCCAAAAACCGCTGTGCCATTGGTTTTCAATGGTGTGTCCTTGCGATGAAGCGGCTTGCCAATCAACTTATAATCGGATCGTTGTTTTAAAGGAACATTTTGTGGTGTCGCCAATTTCGACGCCTCAATTACCAGTTGCCCATAATGAAGTTTATTGCCGGAAGTTTTATGAATAACCTGTCCGCCTTCTGCATAGCAATCTGTTTTAGCAACAGACCATTTATTGGCTGCGGCAGTTATTAGCATTTCACGGGCGGTTGCGCTGAGGTTTAAAAGATTTTTATAAGAATCCCGAATGGTTGAGCTGCCACCAGTGATCTGGCTGCCGTATTTTTTTTGGCTGCCCTGTGCGAATTTAATGTTGATATCGGCTAGATTAACTTCTAATTCTTCAGCAATGATCTGGGCAATAGAATGATAGACTCCCTGGCCCATTTCCGCCCGGTGACTTACAAGCGTTACCTTACCGGATGTATCAATGATTATCCAGGCATTCATTTCAATCTCGCCGGTTTCTGCATCTGTACCATTTACAATTTTTCCCTTTTCAGCGCTTGATGGAAAATAGAACCCCAGCAACAGAGCAGTGCCTGTTAAACCGGATGCTCTTATAAAATTTCTCCTGGATACTGAACCTGCATTTGACTCTTTTTTCATTTGATGTTGCTTTAGTTGAAGTAAAAACTTTACCTCACTTTTTTTTAGTAGCCGGCTTTGCAGTAGCGATGCGTTTTGGAGCATAGCCACCTTTATTGATCCATGTGTCCCAGGCTGTAACAAAGGCTTTGTAAGATAACGGAGGAGCGGGACGGCCTTCTCCCATGTGCCAGCCAGCCTTCACCAAAGTATCACGGGCATGCTCCAATAGTTGTTCTTTATTTTTATGGCCATTTTGGTTTTGATCCATGATCTGCAACGCCAGCTCATGTGCAGACTTTCCCTGGAAAACCATTT
>JANLXV010000067.1:0-4165 GCA_031365305.1 Chitinophagaceae bacterium | reverse complement strand
TAGCCAAGTATAGAAAAATTAAAAATGATCCTATTGATCACATCACCTGGAAAAATTGTAAGGATCTTAAAATAATTGGAGAAACAGGAACAATCATCAGCGTGAATGGCAATTTTTTCCGGCCGCTTGATTACACCGTTGGGCGGGCAAAGAAAAGTTACACAAGCGGGTTATCGCCGTTTAATTTTTTTCATTGTGCTGGCATTGAAATAAGAAATATCGAGATAACAGGCAACGTTCAAAAAACGACAAGAGCCCCCGGAATTGATGAAGATAATCCCAGCGTAACAGAAAGTAATAATATCCTCTTAAGATTTACAATGTGCAGTAATGTAGTAGTTGATCAAATGTATTTACATCATGCCGAGTCTGATGGCATTATGGTAAGTGGAGACAGGATAGATGGCAAATGGATCAACTCAACCAATTTTACAGTTACCAATGTAAGATCATATCACAACGGCAGATTAGGGATGTCAATAGGCGGATTAACAAAAGGCTATTTTAAAAATTGTCAATTTAAGTGGGGAGGATTTACTGATGGCAGTTATGGACATAATGACCCTGCTGGCGGCGTTGATATTGAACCGGGAGAATTTCATCATAATGATAACATCAAGTTTGAAGACTGTGCTTTTGAAAATAACTATGGACTTCATTTCGCCTGTACTGCACCCACAACCTCATCAAATATTACACTCCTTCGCTGCTCTGTTGTAACTGGCGCAGAAACACCAAAACCTCAAGCAATTACCATACTTGCGAAAAATGGCGTAGTTGATAATTGTACGATTAAGTTGAAGAACCGGGTTATGAAATTTACCAATCCGTTAAAGCCGGGCAGTACTATTAAACTTATAAATTCTTTGATTGAAACTTCAGGGAATTGCCTGACTACTAATTCAACAGATTCCAAAGACAGCGTTCTTATTTCGGGTAATCAATTTAATTACACTAAAAATGTAATGACGAAAAATGTAATGGCTCTTCAAATGAAAAATCTACGATTTTTGGATAATAAAGTATTTATTCCGGCAGCGGCTATTAAATCCAGGCCAACGGGAACACATGCCCTGGTTGAAAATGCTATGATTTCAAAGGGGAATAGGTTTTATTCTGAACAAACTACCGTTAAACCGAGGGTGTCTTATATAGGAACGAAAACAGTTTCAGATTTGAAATAAGACGGCAAAAAGCGCCTTTAAAATTAAATGGAACGATTACCATTAATGAGACGTTACTATTAACTTGTTGCATTTGAATTGGCGGTGGTATTAATAGGATCATTACCTATTAATACTTCTGCTAATTGCCTGGATAAGTTAAAAATTCTCGGGCAACTTTCGGCATGCCAAACCCTTAATCTCTGATTAAAGTTGCCAGCCAGAAGTGGTCCCATGATATAAAGATTATCACTTGCCTCAAAATTTTCATTCACTTCGAAACCTCTTTCTGAGCCATTTGGCAAACAGATATTGCGTTCACGCAACCTGTTTATTAAATAAGAAGAAGAGTTAGAAAAATTCTGAAATCCAATACAATTAATGACAACTTTGATTGGATGAGGATGTAGTTTTACTTCCTGGGTTAATTTATCAATATATTCAAAATGAAAGCCTTCGGGCTTAACCGGAAGTTGTTTTAAAAATTTACCTTTTATTAAGCTCATTCTGCCACGATATATTAAATCGTTTACTACCTCTAAATATTCCGCTCCTGCACGTCTTTGAAATTTTCCTATTTCTACCCCATCCCGAAAAACAAATTTTCTTTGCTCATCTGATTCCAGGTTGTTTAAGAGATCAATAACAAGATTTGACATTAATTGATAAACATCAGAAATGTCAATTTTTGCTGAATGGGCCTCTTCTGTGTCTTTTCGTACGGCTTCTAAAATTTGTTGTGATGTGTAAGATGTTGCATTTTTTAGATGAGCTAAATTAACCGGGTTATAAGCTATTACACTGCACGTCTCTTTAATTTTATTAGGAAATGCCCCATCTGGAGAAAGAACATAAATATGGTTGATTAAGTCTTCTGATTTTGATATGTTCTTTAAATTATAAAGAATTTCCAAAGCACTGGCATTGGAGCCTATAATCAAAACATTATTTGGGTATCGCTTACTTGTATCTTTTAAAGCCTCCAGGATCTTCCCAAGATTTATACGTATTTCAGGTTCGTAAATATCATCAATGATACATACTGCTTTAGGAGTGCTACTATTTAAATTAGTATTTAATTTAGGTTTTGGAGGAGTGCCAATAGCCAAAATAATCTTAGTACTTAAAATTTGAATATCTGTTTCGTTATCTGTCTTTGCCGTAATATAATATAACCCATCTTTTTTTTCAATATCTGTTACTTCAGCCGTTACTAATGTATAGTCAATAATTTCATCTTTCTCGGCCATCTCCAATAAACTGGTTACACGTATTTTTAAATAAACACCGAAAAGATATCTTGGTATAAATAGGTTTTCCCATAAACCTTCGCTTATTTGTTTTTCATTATTTAACATCCATTCACCTATGGTTTTATTGTCGTGTTGAACAGGAGGATCATTAACAATTTTATAAAAATTATTTTTTAACCAGGCTACAAAAAGCTCTAATTCATTTTCAGGTAAAAACTCTTTTAAACTTGTAATTATTAATGAATTATAACCTGACCGCAGGCCGTAGGGAATGCCCGTCCAAAATTCTCCTGTCTTTTCAATTATCAGCAGTTTAACCTTAGTTTTTTTTTTCAATTCACTTGCCAGATTTATATAGTAGATAAGGGTACAACAACAAGATAATCCTGCGCCAACAAAAGTTATATCAAAGTGTTGCTCCTTCATTATGAATTAAAGGTTTTATGATTAAATTAATAAATTAGATAAGGAGATATTGTGTTTAGTAAACAAAAATTAAATTAAAATTCACGGGATAATAAATTATACCAACTAATGATTCGTAGCAATAGCATCAGCTAACACTTTAATACCTAAAACGTAGTATCATGACCGGTAAAGTGGAAAAAAATTTTCATTTAAAATCTTCCCCCTCGATTTAAACTCGGTCATATTATCATACGCCTCTTTATCTACAATGTATTTCCAGGTTTTATAAGTAAAAGTTATATCTGAAAAACCTGCTTTAAAACGAAACAATGAATCGGAATCGCTTCCATTTACACCTCCGCCTAAATGCAAATATTCCAGTCCCATTTGTACAGCCATTAATCTAGCCTCATCAATAATCAGTTTCATTGGAGTAGCCTTTATAAATTCTTCTCTTGTTCCCGCAACATGATATTGCATAAAGTTTTTAGTTGCAATAAATACACCTCCCGCAATTATTTCATCGTCTTTTAATGCGAGCAATAATGAAGGTTTTGCATCATCAAGACTTAACAATTTATGAAAATAATCAAGATTAAAATATTCGAAATAAAAGGAAGAAGCATTTACCCTGGTCATTGTTTCAATGTAGATGTCATAGAAAGCACTTATGTCTTTTTCGCTTTCAGCTTTTTTTACTCTATAACCTTTTCTACGTAATTGGTTAATCTCTGATTTATTCGATTTACGATACTGCTGCCTTTGAATTTCTGTTGGTAATTTTAAATCAATGGCCACCGTTTTGTTTAGTACTGTTATTGTACCCATATTTTGCAAAAAAATTTCCTGTGGAATGATTGGATGCATACGAGAAAAAACACTGATTATGTTATTGTCGTGCATATATTGATTTAAACTGGTTTGGAAATAATTTATCAATTCCGGATTTATTTCCAACGGCAGTTTGCTTGCAACAGGCCCCGGATAACCCCAGACAGAAGTGCAATCTAAAAATTTAGTGTCTTCAATTTCCCGTTTAACTAAAGGCAATGCAATAAAGTCTGATGTATCTTTTGCAACAAACAGAAATGGGCTGCCTGTTTGGTCAAGGTTATTGTACGAATTGCAATGATAGAAATCGAATTGAAAAGCTTTCGCAATAATTGCATTCCATTCTTCTTTTTCCGTGGCCATTATTATTTTAGTTTCCATTACAATAATTGTTAATGATTCGGGCTATAAATTCCATATCGCTTTCACCATATCTTGCATCGCAATGAATTAACAATGTTCTCCCGGAACACCCTGTTGCCAGCGATTCTTTTTGATGCGGCCATAACA
>JANLXV010000048.1:0-5844 GCA_031365305.1 Chitinophagaceae bacterium | reverse complement strand
CTTGAAGAATTTGGTAAAGAAAGAGTTCGTAACACACCATTGTGTGAAAGCGCAATTGTAGGTATAACCTTGGGCTTGTCATTAGAGCGTTATAAAAGTGTAATGGAAATGCAGTTTGCCGATTTTGTAACCGTAGGCTTTAACCAGATCATTAATAACCTGGCGAAAATTTATTACCGCTGGGGGCAAAATGCTGATGTGGTCATAAGAATGCCAACAGGAGCCGGCGTAGGTGCCGGCCCGTTTCACAGCCAGAGTAACGAAGCCTGGTTTGTGCATACCCCGGGTTTAAAAGTAGTGTATCCTTCAACACCGCAGGATGCCAAGGGCTTATTGATTGCTGCCATAAATGATCCTAATCCTGTTTTATATTTTGAGCATAAGGCACTCTATAGAAGTATCCAGGGAGAAGTAGATGCGGGATATTTTGAAATTGAGATTGGCAAAGCCAGGCAAGTACAAACAGGCACAGATATTTCAATCGTAACTTATGGCGCAGCCGTGCACTGGGCTACTGATTATGCTTCTTCACACGCTGACATTTCTTTCGATATAGTTGACCTTAGAACATTATTACCGTTAGATTATGCCGCAATAGAAGCTTCTGTAAAGCGGACCGGCAAAATAATTGTACTGCATGAGGATACGCTTACCGGTGGCATAGGCGGAGAAATTTCGGCCTGGATCACCGAACATTGTTTTGAATTTTTAGACGCACCGGTATTGCGCTGCGCTTCTTTAGATACACCTGTTCCATTTAATATTGATCTGGAAAAAAACTTTCTGGCTAAAGCAAGATTGCATGATACAGTTGTGAAGCTTGCTGAATATTAATTTTTCTATCATCCTGCTTCATTAATCAATAAAAGTTTTTTTCTTAGGTACATTTTGTTCGCATAACATACAGAAGAGTTATTTTTATACTCCTTTTTTACAAATGAAATCTTATTATAAAACGATTGTATTGCTGCTGGCTTTTGCCTCTATTATTGCAAGCTTTTCAGTAAGTTGTAAGCAGAATGTTTCGCATGAGTCTTCAAAAAAAATCATCAGCTATAATTTCGATGTACGCCCAATCCTTTCAGATAAATGCTTTGCCTGCCATGGACCGGATGTTAAAAAGAGACAGGGGGGTTTCAGGCTTGATCTTCCCGATTCTGCCTTTGCGCCATCTAAAGAAACTAAAGGGGCTTTTGCATTAGTGCCTGGTAAGCCGGAGCAAAGCGAACTGTTTCGCAGGGTGTCTTCCAATGATCCCGATGTACAAATGCCAACACCGGAATCTCATCTTGATAAATTGAACTCAAAAGAAATTGAAACTATTAAGCAATGGATATTGCAGGGTGCAAAATTTGAAAAACATTGGGCTTTTCAAAAGCCTGTTAAAGCCAAATTACCGGTTGTAAAAAATGATAAGTTTATAAAAAATGAGGTAGACTATTTTATTCTTGAAAAATTAAATGAGAAAGGCTTGCAGCCTGATGAAGAAGCTGACAAAGAAAGGCTTTTGAAAAGAGTGTCGTTAGACCTTACTGGCCTTCCACCTTCGATAGGCCTGATGGATAGCTTTATTAATGACACCCGGCCTAATGCTTACGAAACTACGGTAGATGCTTTATTGACTCAAAAAACTTATGGCGAAAAGATGGCGCTGCACTGGCTGGATGTGGGCCGCTATGCTGACAGTTATGGCTACCAGGACGATAACATAAGAACGCAATGGCCATGGAGAGATTGGGTGATTAATGCCTTTAATAAAAACCTGCCTTATGATACTTTTTTAACCTGGCAAATTGCCGGTGATATGTTGCCATCACCAACAAAAGAACAAATACTTGCTACAGCTTTTTTCCGCAATCACAAGTATACTGAAGAAGGTGGCGTTATTCCGGAAGAGTATCGAATTGAATATAATCTTGATAAAACTAAAACCTTCAGTAAAGGCATTCTGGCATTAACCGTTGAATGTGCCCAATGTCATGATCATAAATATGATCCTATCAGCCAGAAGGATTACTATTCCATGTTTGCCTTTTTTAATAACAGTAAAGAAGAAGGATATGAAGGCGATGTATCGGTTTCAAAACCTGCAAAAAAACCTGTGTTGACCATCACCGAAAAGGATAGGTTAACTCTTTTAAATTATATTAACGCCGTTGACACAGCAAGAATTGATGTTTCTGTTTTAGGCGATAATGATACTCTTCGTAAAACGTATATTTTAAACCGTGGTGTTTATAATGCCCACACCTACCAGGTAATGCCAAATGCTTTACCTGCTGTGTTACTTTTTGATACTGTTACCGGAAAAAGAAACCGCCTTGGCCTGGCAAAGTGGACAACTGATAAAAACAATCCGTTAACAGCCCGGGTATTTGTAAACCAGTTGTGGCAGGAATTTTTTGGAAGAGGTATTGTAAAAACAACCGGCGACTTTGGTATGCAGGGAGAACTTCCTTCGCATCCTGAATTGCTGGACTGGCTTGCGGTGGATTTTATGGAGCATGGATGGAACATCAAACGGCTGATAAAACAGATTGTAATGAGCGGCACATACCGGCAATCTGCTGTGGCCACAAAAGATAAAATTGAGGCCGATCCCGAAAATATTTATCTGTCACATGCGCCAAGGAATCGCCTGCCCGCTGAGCTTGTAAGGGATCTTGTACTGTCTTCAAGTGGGTTATTAGTGAAAACGATTGGTGGGCCGAGTGTAAAGCCTTACCAGCCAAAAGGTTTGTGGGAGCAGGCATCATCGGGTCGTGGCGTTCTTGCCAAATATAAGCAGGACCATAGGGATAAATTGTACCGGAGAGGCTTGTATACATTTATAAAACTTACAGTGCCACCGCCTACCATGGCCGTGTTCGATGCCAGCAACAGGGATCAGTGTGAAGTAAAGCGCCTGAAGACCAATACACCGTTACAGGCGCTGGTGATGTTAAATGATCCAACTGTTCTTGAAGCATCCAAATATTTTGCGCAGCAGCTTTCAGTTGAAAAAACAACTTCAAAAGATAAGCTCCTTAAAGCTTTTCGTTCTATAGTTTGCCGAAAGCCGGCAGATAAAGAATTTGCCATTATTGAAAGCTATTATAACGATCAGCTTGCTTTGTTCAAACAAAAAAAACTTGATGCAGATATTACTTTAGAAGTTGGTGAAGCCGACCAGGCCGTTAAGGGCGATAAACTGTACGCAGCAGCTCTAATGAAAACCATCAGCATGATGTATAATCTTGAAGAAGCCATCACAAAAAACTGATGAATAAACTTTAAACATGTCAAAGGATAAAGACATTATCGAACATGGCCTGAACATTAACAGGCGTCATTTTTTATCAAAGGTTAGCTTAGGCCTGGGAAGCGTAGCTCTGGGTTCATTATTAATACCAGACTTGTTTTCAACAGGCAGTGAAGAAGCGGTGCTGTCTGGCCTTCCACACTTTGCCCCCAAAGCCAAACGCATTATTTATTTATTTCAAAATGGTGCACCTTCACAGTTAGACCTGTTTGACTATAAACCGATGCTTGAAAAAATGCATGGCAAAGATTTGCCCGCAAGCATTCGAAACGGCCAGCGCCTTACGGGGATGACAGCGGATCAAAAAAAATTTCCCCTGGCAGGCTCTGTGTTTAAGTTTAATGAATATGGTGAAGCCCGGGCGCAAATGAGTGAATTATTGCCTTATACTTCAGGCGTGGTTGATGATCTGTGTATAGTAAAAAGCATGTTTACGGAAGCTATTAATCATGACCCGGCGCTCACGTTTTTTCAAACCGGTGCACAGGTTGGTAACAGGCCAAGTATGGGCTCCTGGCTGAGTTATGGCCTCGGTACAGAAAATAAAAACCTGCCCGCATTTTGCGTTTTATTATCTAAGGGCAAAGGCAATGGCCAGGGTGTATATTCCAAATTATGGAGCAATGGCTTTTTAGAGTCTATTCACCAGGGTGTACAATTTTCCAGTGGTGAAAACCCTGTTCTTTATTTAAATAATCCTGAAGGTATTGATAAGGCAGACCGGCGTAAAATGCTGGATAAACTTTCAGAGCTCAATGAACTATCATACGGTGAATTTGGTGATCCTGAAATCAAAACAAAAATTCAGCAATATGAAATGGCTTACCGTATGCAGACGGCTGTTCCTGAAATAACAGATATGAGTAAAGAGCCGGAATCCATCATAAAACTTTATGGTGCCGATTGCCTGGTACCGGGCACGTTTGCAGCAAACTGTTTGTTAGCAAGAAAACTTAGTGAGAACGGGGTTCGCTTTGTTCAGTTGTATCACCAGGGCTGGGATGGACATGATAATTTACCTTTTCAAATTAAAGGACAATGTAAAGATGTAGACCAGGCCAGCGCTGCATTGATTACCGATCTTAAACAACGTGGGCTTCTTGATGAAACGTTAGTGATATGGGGAGGCGAATTCGGCAGAACCAACTATTGCCAGGGCGATCTTACCAAAGATAATTATGGCAGGGATCATCACCCAAGATGCTTTACAATATGGATGGCAGGTGGTGGTATAAAGCCGGGCGTTTATGGCGAAACTGATGAGTTCGGCTATAACATTATAAAGAATCCTGTTCATGTTAACGACTTTCATGCAACAGTACTTTCCTTAATGGGGCTTGATCATGAAAAGCTTACATTCAAACATCTTGGCAGAAGGTACCGGCTTACTGATGTTGCAGGCAAAGTAGTGAATGATCTTATTGCTTAAGCATTAAATCAATATCGTTATGAATAGAAAACAATTTATTACACAATCAGCCTTAGCCACAGGCAGCCTTGTTATTACAAAAGACATTTTCGGCAAGCCGAAGGGAAAAATTTATGGTCATAACCACATGCGCTATCAATTGGATACGCAATGGTGTAAGACAACACCAGCCATAAACCCGGTGAATGATTGCCATGAAATGGTGCAGGATAAACAAGGCCGTTTAATATTGCTGACTAACGAAACCACTAACAACATTATTTTTTTTGATACGGCCGGTAAAGTTTTGCATACGTGGGGGCATCAATTTCCCGGTGCACATGGCTTAACCCTGCATGAAGAAAATGGCGAAGAGTTTTTATACATTACTGATACAGAGAAACACCAGGTGTATAAAACCAATTTAGCAGGTGATATTTTATTAACGATTGATGTGCCTTTGCAGGCTGATGGCATTTATAAAAAAGCTGAAGAATTTGTACCGACAGAAACAGCCATAGATGAGAATGGCGACATATTTATTGCAGATGGTTATGGTGCCCAATACATCCTGCATTATGATGCCAAAGGCCATCTTATAAAATATTTTGGTGGCAGGGGTGAAGGGGATGAGCATTTTGATAATGCCCATGGCATTTGCTTCGACAGGCGCAGTGGCGATGCATTATTAATAACAGACCGCACCAGGAACTCTTTCAAAAAATTCAGCCGGGATGGAAAATTGCTGGAAGTAATAAAGCTGGATGGAGCCTGCGTTTGCCGCCCGGTAATTAAAGGCGATCATTTATACACTGCCGTGTTGCGCTCACCCGATCTAAATACAGAAGGAACGGGTTTTGTAACTATTCTTGATAAACAAAATAAAGTAATAAGCAACGTAGGCGGCACAGCACCTGTATATAAAGATCATGCTTTACAACCCATGCGCCAGGCAGATAAAATTTTTGTGCATCCGCATGACGTGTGTATTGATAGGGATGATAATATCTATGTAGCACAATGGGCGTCAGGCAAAGTGTATCCTTATAAATTGAAAAGAGTTTAAACTATTAATGATCTATATACCGGCAAGGTTTTAAAAACCTTTTCATCCTGATGGCGATAAAAAAAATTG
>JANLXV010000028.1:0-8739 GCA_031365305.1 Chitinophagaceae bacterium | reverse complement strand
GTCGGCAATACGCATCATTTCTGTACCAGCCATCATAGAACTTCCCACAACTCTTTCCCCTTTTTTTACATTTAGTAAAGATATTATGCCATCCATAGGCGCAACCAATGTAGCACGGCTGATGTCTTTGTTGGCTTTGGCCAAAGCGGCCCTTGCACTTTGTACACCAGCTTGTCCGCCACGAATACCTTGTTGTGCTGCATTATAATTTGCATTGGCGGTTTGTAAGGAAGCTTCTGCAGTAATAAACTCACTTCTTGAAATTACTCTTTCATCATACAATTGTTTTTGCATATCATAAGTTTTCTGCGCCTGGTCAAGCTGCGCTTTACTGGCGCCTATTGCGGCTGAAGCATTGGCCACCTGCGCCTGTTGCTGGTTTACCACGGCAGCAGCCTGGTCTCTTTGTGTAGCGTAAATATCGCCGTAAATGCGGGCAAGTACCTGGCCTTTTTTTACACTGTCGCCTTCAAGCACATTTAATTCAACAATTTCTCCTGAAATATCCGGGCTCATTTTCACCTCCACTACAGGATACACCTTACCGCTTGCATTTACCGTTTCAATTATTGTACGCTTCTGCGCTTTTTCAGTACTTACTTTAACGCCTTCGTCCTTACCAATAACACCGGTCTTTTTTAAGATCACCAATAGAACTACAATACCTAACAGTGTAAATAATATCCATTTAAATTTTTTATTCATGATGATCCTTTTAAATTAGTGGCTTACCCTATTGACTAATGACCAATGACAACTGACCAGGTATATTATAGTTTTAAACCCTGGCCTTTATAAAACTCAAGCACTTTCATTTTAAAAACATAATCAAACTGGTTAAGCACATATTGAAGTTTAGCCCGCAACAAATTATTTTGATTGGTAGTGAGTTCGTAAGTACCCAGCACACCAATGTCAAAACGTTTTAGTGAAAAATCATAGCTTCTTTGCGCAGCTTCAACAGATTTAGCAGAAGCATTAAATTTTTCCAGTGCAATAACTACAGAATTGTACGCCTGGTATATGTCTTGTTTTATAGTTTGGTTATCTTGTATCTGCTGTAACTCAGCACCGGCAATATTTAGCTTTGCCCTTTCCCAATTGCTGCGGGCGGAATAACCATTAAAAAGCGGCACACTGATATTTAAGCCAATCCCCTGACCAAAATTATTATTGAGCTGCTTGCCAAACGGATCAGATGTAAAATAACCTGTACGTGCCCCTTTTGTAAAAACCGGCTGCTGAACCGGGATAATATCAGTGCCGTTTTGTATAACAAGGCCCGAAGGCGTGTAACCACTGATAGTTTGCTGATAAGTAGGCGTACGGAAATAGACAAAATTACTGCCAAGATTCCCAAATAATGATAAAGATGGATACATGGCCCCACGTGCTGCAAGCGCATTTTTTTGAGCAGCAAAAAGCTTGTATTGGTTGGCCCGCTGTTGCGGAAGATTTTTTAACGCCAATGCATATACTGCTTCCGGCTGCAGGTCTGCAATACTTTCCAGCGGAATTTGCTCTGCATTAGGCGTGTCAATGCGTAAGGCCACATCCGCTTCCATATTCATATACGACTTCAATAAATAATAGGCCTGCTCTATGTTTCCTCTGGCAGTAATCAGGTTTGCACTATCGGTAGCCACCTGCGCTTCAAGTTCTGCAGCATTCAATTCAGGCAAAGAGCCTGCAGCCACAAGTTTTTTTACATTATTAAACTGCGCCTGTGATTGCTGAAGCTGTACGCTGGAAATTTTTTCCTGTTCCATTGCCAATAGCACCTGCAGGTATCCGTTGGCTACTGTAAGAGAAATATCATTCCTGGTTTTTTCAGTGGTAGCTTTAGCTGCCTCATAACTCCATTGCGTGGCGAGAATATTATTACGCTTTGCGTAAAAATTAAAAACATCTACAGAGGTTTGAAAATTAACGCCAAAGGTGAGAAACTTTTGATTTTCAAGTATGCCGGTTGCCGGATTGTTTGAACGTCCAAAGCTGTATCCCAAACTGTTACTATAATTTGCTGAGGGTAGCTTGCTCATCTGGCTCTGCTTATAATCCACGCTGGCAATTAACTCCTGTATTTTATTTTGCCTTACAGTTACATTGCTGTCCCTGGCATATTGCACACAATCCAGCAACGACCATAGTTTTTGCGCAGGCAGGTTTAGGCTGAGTAATAGCAGAATAGTAATGGCTTGTACCTTATATTTCATAACAGAAGTAAAAGATGGGTGAAAATAGTAAAAATGTAACTGAAATAAACGAACTCATGATTCAATGGCAGAAAAACCTCTTTCAAGATCTTTTATAATGTATGTCGCTTCTTCCAGGCCTACATACAACCGCATTGCCCGGTGGTTCTGATTGTTGTAATCGAAACTGACGGATTCTATTGCTGCACATCCCGGAATAATAAGAGACTCATGGCCGCCCCAACTCACGGCCATAAGAATGTGTTTTAAGCTTTCACAAAAACTTTCAATTTCTGCAACAGAGCTGGCTTTTATGATGAATGTTAATAGGCCGCAAGCGCCTGTCATTTGTTTTTTAGCAAGATCAAGCTGTTTAAAATCTTCGTCAAACGGAAAAATTACCTTCTCAACTTTTGGATGCTGTTTTAAAAACGAGATGACTTTCCAGGTTGTCTCGGTAATCTTATCAAGCCTTGCAGGCAAAGTCCTCAAGCCTCTCAATAATAACCACGCATTGAAGGGCGAAATGCCGCTGCCGATAGCCATAAATTCAAGATCAAATATTTTTTTGATCATGGCGCTGCTGCCTGTTAACACACCTGCCACTACATCGCTGTGGCCGCCAATGTATTTTGTGGCGCTTTGCAGCACGAGGTCAATGCCATGCTTAATGGGCTTTTGATAGAGTGGTGTGCAAAAACTGTTATCACATATTGTAATGATATTTTCGGCTCTGGCAAGCTCTGCAATGGCTGAAAGATCCTGCAGGTAAAACGTCCAGCTATTAGGCGTTTCCAGGTAAATGAGCTTTGTGTTGGGTAAAACGGCCCGTTCAAAATTTTCTATTTGTGTGCCATCAATATAGGTGGTGTTGATGTTGAACCTTGGCAAAATCTCATTAAAAATTTTCTGCGCCCACGAGTATGGCTTACTTACTGATACAATATGATCGCCTGATTTTATATTTGCTATAACCCCTGCGTAAATGGCTGCAGAACCGCTGCCAAAAACAAGACAATCATCGGCACCATCCAGCGCTGCTAATTTTTTACAAAGAATATCTACCGTTGGATTGCGGCCCCGGCTATAAATAAAGGTTGAATATTCATCCTGAAAGGCCTTTCTCATATCGTCAACCTTATTGAAAGCGAAATTGCTGGTTTGTATAATTGGCGGCGCAATTGCATTAAAGTAGTCTTCTCTTGCTTCTCCTAATTCATTAAGAATATAAGAGATGTCATATTCAGTATGGTCGTTAAGCTCTTTCATAAACAGCCTGCTTTTTAAATTTTTGCATAATGAAATAGATGACTATAAAAGCTGTAAGTACGGCGATGCCAATTAATGATAATTTAGTTTCCGTAATCAAAAGACTTATGGCTACAAAAGTGTAAGCCAATATAAAGATTATAGGTAACAGCGGGTAAAGCTTCATGCTAAATATGCCGGTATTATTTAGATGAGCCGTTTTTTTACGAAGCATAAAAATGCTCCCGGCAGACAAGATCATTCCAAAGCAATCTAAAAAAATTGAGAACTTTAGAATCGTATCAAATTCTCTTGCCCAAAACACTATGATAGCACATACCGCTGCAAATACACTTAACGATGTTGACAACACTTCAGTTTTTATGTTTCGCCTGCCGAAAGATGCCGGCAGAATATTGTCTTCGCTCATGGCTGCCATTACCCGTGGGTTACTCATCAGCAAAACATTTACATAAGCCAGCACACTTAAGAATAAAAATACCGACAATACACGTTCAGCATTTATACCAAACACTTTACCGGCCATTATAGCCGCAATGTTTTGGCTTGTCTTCAACTGCTCAAAGCCAATAACTCTTATATATGCAAAATTTATAACCAGGTAGAGTGATATAATAATGAAGATGCCGAAAAAAATACCGGATGGAATATTCTTCTTAGGCCTGTCAACCTCGGCCCCGAAATTTATGGTTTGCTGATAACCGCCATAAGTAAAGCTAACCGCTACGAGGCCTGTGCCAAAGGCCTTTAAGTATTCACTAAACAATACATGTTTCTGATTGCTAACAGCCGGCATTAAAGCACTGCCGGCATCGCTGAACAACAGTGGGGTTATTAATAAGAGGATCAAAATGATCTTTATTACCGTAAGAACATTTTGAGTTTTGGCACTCATTTTCAGCCCTAATAAGTTAATGCCATAAAAAGTAATGATAGCCACGAGCGCTATGGTGATGTGAATGGTTTGCAGGTACACGGCGTTGCCATTGTTTTGAAGCCATGCCGCACTTTTTGAAAGCGGTAAAAAAATACCGGTTATATATTCTCCGCCAACCAAAGCTACACCTGCTAATGATGCCGCATTAGAAACAAGAATGAGGCAGTTTACACCGAAGGCAATTGACGGGTGATAAGCATAAGAAAATATTTTATAATAGCCACCGGTAACCGGTAAGCGGCTGCCTATCTCAGCATAGGTTAAAGCGCCGCAAAGCGCAACAAGACCGCCAACGATCCAGATCGCAAAAAATAAAAATGGTGAATAAGAAGCCTTGGCTACATTAACGGGGGTTCTAAATATGCCCATGCCAATTACAAGGCTTACAACGATCATGGTGAAATCAAAAAGCCCGAGCTTCTTATTAATTTTCATCGCAGAAAGATAAAGTGATAAAAAGTTAAAAGGCAAAAGTTAAAAGGAAAAACTATTGGATCGTTTAAGAAATCTTGCGTTTTGCATTTTAATTTTTTACTTTTTAATTGCTTTGCCCCTATATTTGCCGTCGTAAATGGTTGGCGCTCCGGCGCCATTAAAAGGGAATCCGGTTTAATTCCGGAGCTATCCCCGTAGCTGTAAAGCGGCCTGATAAACAGGTAACTTTCTCTCACCACTGTTCTAAATAAGAACGGGAAGGTAAAGTGAACGCTAAGCCAGAAGACCTGCCATTGCCAATTTTATCATCAACGCTTTCGGGTGAAAGGCATGAGATGTAAAGTGATTGTCATTTTATATTTCTACAATTTACCCGTGGCTTTTAAAAATTAGTTATGAAAGGTTTTTTAACGCTTGCAGTGTGTTTTATTTGTTTCATTGCAAATGCACAGGACTCTATAAAAACATTAAATGATGTTGTGATCACTGCAACAAAATTTCCATTGAAGCAAAATGCTACAGGCAAAGTAGTTACTGTAATAAGTAATGAAGATCTTCAGAAAAATTCAGGAAAATCTCTCCCCGAAATTTTAAACATGCAGGCAGGTCTTGCAATAAATGGCGCAAATAACACATTGGGCACTAACCAAAGTATTTATCTCCGTGGCGCATCTTCCGCCAATACTTTACTATTAATAGATGGCATCCCAGTATATGATGCGTCTGGCATAAGCAGCGAGTTTGATCTCAACAATTTTGCATTAAATACCATAGAACGAATTGAAATTCTAAAAGGCGCTCAATCTACTTTATACGGTTCTGATGCTGTTGCCGGTGTTATCAATATCATCACCAAAAAAACTGCGGGCAAACCTGCTGAATTGAATGCAACGCTTTCTGCAGGCAGTTATAATACCTGGAAAGGTGCAGCTACTGTAAGTGGTCATTCTGCGAAGCAAGATTATGCTTTAACCTACTCAAAAATTAAGAGCGATGGCTTTTCATCTGCTTATGATTCTACCGGCAAAGCAGCCTTTGATAAAGATGGCTTTGACCAGGATGCGATACAATTAAATTATAGTTTTAAAGCTTCTGAAAAATTTAATGTGAGATTATATGGTAAGTATAACATCAACAGGGCTGATATTGATGCCGGTGTTTTTGCTGATGATAAAGACTATACCTATAAAAACAAGAATGTAATAACAGGTACAACGCTTCAATATCAGTTACCAAAAGTGTTAACTGTGGTTAATTATTATTACAACTGGTTTAAGCGTGACTTTGTTGATGACTCAACTTCTATAGGTGGCTTTTCGAATTATCAAAGCGGTATGTATAATGGTAAATCTCATTTTGCAGAAGTTTATGTAAAATCATCTTTGCAAAAACATATTGATTTATTAACCGGGATTGATTACAGGAATAATATCACAGACCAGGTTTATATTTATTTACCGGATTATGGTTTTCCGGCAAAGCCCTTAGGCAATGATTCCGCAAAGTCAAGCCAGGTAAGCGTTTATGCGTCTTTGTTTTTAAAAAATTTTGGCGGCTTTAATACAGAGCTTGGTGGCCGTTGGAACAATCATAACATATACGGCAACAATTTTACCTATTCATTTAACCCTTCTTACCTCTTAACTAAAGCGTTTAAAATCTTTGCAAATGTTTCATCAGGGTATAGGGTTCCATCCTTATATCAATTGTATTCAGAATATGGCAACAAAGATCTTAAGCCTGAGGAATCTTCAAGTGTTGAAGCCGGCGTTCAATATTTAAATGATGCAGTGAATGTAAGAGGCGTTTTATTTTCAAGAGAAATTAAAAATGTATTTGATTTTATTTATGATGTTAATACTAATAGAAGCCTTTATATTAATCGTAACAAACAAAAAGATCATGGCTTTGAGCTTGAATTGACATCAACTATAAAAAAGATAGTTGAGATACAGGCTAACTATACTTATGTAACTGGTAAGCTACATAGTAAAACTGATGCCGCTAAGGACACCTCTTTTAATAATTTGTACAAGCGTCCGGCCCATGCTTTTAATATAATTGTTGGCATCAATCCAGTTAAGTCATTATATCTGTCAACAGCCGTAAGAGCCGTGAGTCATTCGTTTGAACCGTTGTTTGATGCCCCGCCTTACAAGCTTCATGGCTATTATACTTTGAATGCTTATGGTACATATACAATTATTAAATCGCTTAAACTTTTTGCTGACTTCCAAAATATCACTGATCAAAAATATTTTGACCAGCGGGGCTTCACCACAAAAAGGTTTAATGTAAATGCCGGCGTAAACGTTATGCTGTAAGCTTAATCAATCTGGCTGATAGTTATATCTTAGCTGCAAATTTTTGCAGATGATTGATTTTAGTGCTCTATCCATGCAGGAAACTCTAACGGTTAGCTTTACACTATTTGCAGTAATTGATATGATTGGCAGTATACCTGTTTTGATTTCCTTACGTGATAAAATGGGAGGAGTAATAAGGTCATCGCAGGCTACATTAGCTTCCGGCGCTTTAATGATCCTGTTTCTTTTTGTTGGTAAAGAATTTTTAGGCTTACTGGGCCTGGACGTGAGTTCATTTGCGGTGGCCGGCAGTATTGTTATTTTTATTCTTGGTCTTGAAATGGTGCTTGGTCTTGAGTTTTTCAAACCCGATAAAAATGCTAAAGCCGGGAGCGTGGTGCCTATAGCTTTCCCGTTAATTGCCGGGTCGGGCACACTTACTACTATCATGTCTTTAAAAGCCAACTATCGTGATATCAATATTCTCTCAGGCATACTCATCAATTGTGTTGTTATATACATTGTATTAACTTCCCTTCGCTGGATTGAACGGGCATTAGGCCCAAACGGGCTTGCTGTGATCCGGAAATTTTTCGGCGTAATATTGCTGGCCATTGCTGTAAAAATATTCAGCACTAATATTATTAATTTCGGCAAATAACTACAGGCCTCGTAGTACAATGGATAGTATAAGAGTTTCCGAAGCTCCAGATCCAGGTTCGATTCCTGGCGAGGCCACGATAAGGTAAATTTTAAAATGAATTAAAAACACATAAAACCAATCAAACATAATGCTGATAGGGCTTTACACCGATTAAAGACAAGTTAGATTCCCATAGATTCCCATTAATTGTTTTTCATATTGTTTTACGGATTATAAAAAAAGACTTATTTTTAGGGAATGAAGATCCCTAAGGTTTCGGTGGTATTTAATTGGCGGAACCAGATTAATGTCAAGGGCAAATATTCTATTCATTTACGCTTAACTATTGGGAGGGTTGTAAAGTATTTCAAGATTGCAGTTCCGCAAAGTGTTACTGAAGAACAATGGATGGGTAAGGATGATACCTGGGTAAAGCCCAATCATCCTTTTGCGTTTGAAATCAACAATAAAATTTTTGAAAAAAAAATTGTTGGTTCATGAACTAATTAAGCGCTATTACAATCTTAATAAGCCCTTGACTTTTTCCATTATTTTTCAGAAATTGAAACGCAGAGGAGATTGTAATTCTTTCGTTGACTATATGAAAGCTTATATCCGTATGCCGCCGGAAAAGCTTCATGAAAATACTTTGAAGAAATATCAAACCTGCCTGCAGCATTTAACAAATTTCAAATCGAATTTCTTGATTTCATCTATCTCCAGGTAAACACGTTTTGTAATTCTTTTAGAGCTGATCTTAACATCATCAAACAAAAATTCCATTTGTGAAGAATGAATATAACTTTCACGATGTGCGGCCTTAACTACTTTTTTAAAGGCATCAAAATATTTTTTAATGGTTGGGCCGCCAAGATTAAGTTTTACCTGCAGATAAGTATAAAACTCATACACGAAACTTTGATCAATATCATTAAAGTAGAAATTCGATTTGAA
>JANLXV010000685.1:0-4724 GCA_031365305.1 Chitinophagaceae bacterium | reverse complement strand
ATCGGCACCCTGTTTGCTGTAATAGTCTGCCAGCTCTACCGGGTCGCCGGCATCTTTTATATTTAAAAAATTAACCCCCTTTACGGTTCTGCCGTTCCGGATGTCAAGGCATGGTATAATTCGTTTTGTAAGCAAACTTTAATAATTATGTTTGATAAGATCTTCAAGTGTGATAGCGCCTTCATAAATAGCCTTACCAACAATCACACCTTTGCAGCCAATTTTTCTCAACTGTATAATATCATCTAAAGTATTTACACCACCGCTTGCAATTAGATTAAGATCGGTAAAAGTGGAAAGCAATTCCGAGTAAAGATCTATGGAAGGCCCGGCCATCTTGCCATCCTTTGAAATATCAGTACAAAAAATAGATGTTATGCCTATGGCCAACATGGCGTTTACGAAATCATAGATCGTAATTCCACCATCCTGCAGCCAGCCGCTTATTTTAATATTGCCATTCAATACATCAGCTCCTACCAGGAATTTCTCCACGCCAAACTTACCAATCCATTGTTGCAATAAGCCGGGATCTTTAACGGCAATACTGCCTATTGAAATAATCGAAGCGCCTGCGGCGAAAACATTAATTACATCAGGCGTTGTTTTAATACCACCGCTGAAATCAATGATCATTTTTGTTTTTGCAGCCAGAGTTTCCAAAGTAGCCAGGTTTTTTATTACTCCTGCTTTTGCACCGTCCAGGTCAACCATGTGCAGCCGCTTAAAACCGGCGTCCTCAAAGCGTTTTGCCGCATCCAAAGGATTTGAATAATATATTTTTCCTGTCGAATAATTGCCTTCCGTTAACCGCACACACTTGCCATCAATAACATCAATAGCCGGTATGATAAAGCCACGTTCGCCTATAGGTAGTTTATATTTTGCCATTTTCTTTTTCTTCGTTAACCTGTAGCGCTATAACCAAATTTATACAAGCTCTAAAAAATTTTTAAGTATCTGCTCACCGGTGGCAGCAGATTTTTCTGTGTGAAATTGAACGCCATAAAAATTATTATGGTGAATAACTGCGCTAAACGGATGAATGTAATTGGTTTCAGCTATGGTAGTGCCAACACCAACTTCAGCATAATAACTATGCACATAATACACATAAGCTTCAGGCGAAACATTTGTAAAAAGCGGGGATGCAAAATTAGTAATTGTATTCCAACCCATGTGCGGTACCTTAAAACCCGGAGTGCCTGTAGATATAAAACGTTTCACTTTCAAATTAACAATATCCAGGCATTGTATGTTGCCTTCTTCAGACGATTTACACAATAGCTGCATGCCCACACAAATACCCAATACAGGTTGTGTAAGATTTTTTATTATTTTATCAAGACCCTTTTCTTTTAAACTTTCCATTGCAGATGCCGCATGTCCTACGCCGGGGAAAATAACCTTATCTGCTGAACGGATCTCTGCATGATCATCAGTAACCAATGCATCAACCCCCAGCCTGTTTAAAGCATAGCGTACACTCTGTATGTTTCCTGCATTATATTTTATGATAGCTACCATAATATTGTTTATAAAATGCCTTTTGTTGATGGAAGCGTTTGATTACCGGCTTCTCTTTTAATAGCCATTTTAATTGCCCTGGCAAATGCCTTAAATATTGATTCGATTTTGTGGTGTTCATTTTCACCGGAAGCCTGAATGTTAAGATTGCATTTAGCACCATCACTAAACGATTTAAAGAAATGATAGAACATTTCAGTAGGCATTTCGCCTATTTTTTCTCTTTTAAATTCTGCATCCCACACTAACCAGTTTCTTCCGCCGAAATCAATAGCTACCTGTGCCAGGCAATCATCCATCGGTAATAAAAAGCCATAGCGGCTAATCCCTTTTTTATCGCCGAGCGCCTGTGACACTGCTTCCCCAAGGGTTATCGCCGTATCCTCTATGGTATGATGCTCATCAATATGCAGATCGCCTTTGCAGGTAATTTTTAAATCTAAACCACCATGCCGTGCCACCTGTTCAAGCATGTGATCAAAAAAGCCAACGCCGGTTTGTATGTCACCTTTACCGTTACCGTCCAGATTAATTTCTATATTAATTTTTGTTTCATTCGTAAACCTTTTGTGTGAAACAATTCTATAAGGTGCATCTAAAAATTCATAAATAGCTTTCCATTCGGTGGTTTCAAGAACTACTGTTTCTTCAAGCCATTTTGTATCAGCCGAAAGTTCACTGGCACCAAGCGTTACATCATTTTTTAACCAAATCCCCTTGCAGCCTAAGTTTTTTGCCAATTGCATATCTGTTATGCGGTCGCCTATTACATAAGACGCTGCGAGGTCATATCTATTACTATCAAAATATTCTTTTAACATGCCAACGCCTGGCTTGCGGGTTTCAGCATGATCAGCAGGAAAGGTCTTATCAATATGTACGGCGTCAAAATGTATAGATTCATTTTCAAGGCTCTTCATAATGAAGGCATGAACAGGTTCAAAATGAGCCATGGGAAAGGCGTCGGAGCCGAGACCGTCCTGGTTACTAACCATCACCAATTTATAATGGCACCCTGCTGCAATCAGGTTCAGGTACCGGAACATGTGCTGATAAAATTCAACTTTTTCAAAAGCATCTATTTGATAGGTTGGCGGCGCTTCCTTTATTAAAGTGCCGTCCCTGTCAATAAAAAGAATTTTAATGGGCGTCATTTTGTAAACCAATTTTTTTAAGGATGAAGAGGATAAATTTCTTTTTCAAATACCTGCAATGTTTCAATAAGCGTTGTATTTTCTTTTGCCGTTCCGATTGTAATTCTTAAACAGTTCTCGCATAACACCTCTTTATGCCTGTTACGAACCACGATGTTATGTTGTGTAAGATGATGATACGTTTTATCAGCATCATCTACCTTAACCAGTAAAAAGTTAGCATCGCTTGCATATATTTTTTGTACAAATGAAAAGGTTTGCAATGCTGAAGACAGGTCATCTTTTTGCTCCACAATCATTTTAATCCAGTCGTTTACACGGGTAATATTTTTGAGCGCCTCAACGGCTAATTGTTGGGATGACAGATTAATATTATATGGTGGCTTTACCCTATTGAAAAGATTAATAATATCTTCAGCGGCAAAGGCAAGGCCAAGACGCAATGCAGCAAGCCCCCAGGCTTTTGAGAGCGTTTGCATCACAATGAGATTAGGGTATTCAACCAATTCAGCAATAAAACTTTTTTGTTTTGAGAAATTAATATAGGCCTCGTCAATTATGATAATACCATCAAAATTATTCAGCAGGATCTCAATGTCCAACCGCTTCATGCTATTGCCCGTTGGGTTATTAGGCGAACAAATGAATAACAATTTAGTGTTATCATCGCAGGCCCTTAAAATACCATCAACATTTAAAGTAAAATCAGGATTGAGATTTACTTTATGAACACCAATATTATTGATATCTGCACTTACCTTATACATGCCATAAGTTGGCGGACAAATGATCACATTGTCAATCCCTGGTTCGCAAAAAATACGGTAAGCCAGGTCAATAATTTCATCACTGCCATTACCTATCATTATATTTTTTTCAGGCACGCCTTTAATTTTGGAAAGCGCTGTTTTTAATTCCCATTGCAAAGGATCAGGATAACGGTTAAAATGTTGAGTTAACGGTGAACCATAGCTGTTCTCATTAGCATCTAAATAAATGTCTGCCTGTGCCTGGAACTCATGCCTTGCCGATGAATACGGTGTCAGTTCTTTTATATTTTTTCTTACGAGCTTATCTAAATCAAACATTACCTGTTGTTATTATAATGATTGTCTTCTTAATATCATGGCCTGTTGATGTGCCTGAAGCCCTTCAGCTTCTGCCATACTTTCAACTATGTCAGCAATACTTTTAATACCGTCCTTTTTAACCTCCTGGAAAGTAATTTTTTTTACAAAGCTATCAACAGATACACCTGAATAAGCCCGTGCATTACCATTAGTGGGCAATGTATGATTGGTGCCTGAGGCATAATCACCTGCACTTTCTGAAGAATAATTGCCGATAAAAACACTGCCCGCATTCACTACCTTTTCTGAAATTTCGAGTGCATTGCTACTGGCAATAATCAAATGCTCCGGCGCATAGTCATTTAAAATATCAAAGGCTTTATCTATTGATGAAGTTTTGATAAATATACTATGCTGCAACGCCTCCGTTATAAACGATTTCCTCGGCAAAGCCTGTAGCTGCATTTCCATTTCTTCAGCAACATTCTGTAATACATTTTCCGAAGACGAAACCAGCAACACCTGGCTATCCGGCCCATGCTCAGCCTGACTAAGCAGATCAGCCGCAACAAATGCAGGCACACAACTTTCATCTGCAAATACGGCTACTTCACTTGGCCCTGCAGGCATATCAATGGCTGTGCCTTGTACATTTACAATACTTTTTGCTGCAGTGACATACTGGTTACCGGGGCCAAATATTTTATACACTTTATCTATCGTTTCAGTTCCATAAGCCATGGCTGCAATAGCCTGCACACCCCCTGCCTTGTATACGTTATGTATACCGGCGACCGACGCTGCAAATAAAACAGCCGGGTGAACCTTGCCGTTTTTTTGTGGTGGCGTACATAGTTTAATGTTAATGCAACCTGCAATTTAAGCAGGTATGCCTAACAATAAAACTTTTGAAAATAATGGGGCGGTCCCACCGGGGATATACAGTCCAACCTTCTCAATGGCTATATATTTT
>JANLXV010000627.1:0-4759 GCA_031365305.1 Chitinophagaceae bacterium | reverse complement strand
CATATCAGATGTAGTAGCCATAAAAAAAATTGAGGCGCAAAGTTAGGGTTACAGATGCAAAACGCAACTGTAAATATCTCATATTTGCATAAACTATAAAACCTTGCGCACCTTCACCTCTGTGGTTTTCAGATTCATACTGCCCGTTTTGCTTTTAATAATGAATGAAGCCTATTCACAGGACTCAGCCAGTATGCCTGTTTTCAAAAGATTTCCTTCTATACCAAAATTTACCTTAATAAAATGCCCGGATAATTCGGTAGTTACAAGAGATGACTTAAAAAAAGACCCAACGCTTGTAATATATTTTAGCCCGACATGCGAGCATTGTAAAAAAGCAACCGCAGAACTTTTAGCGCATAAAGATGAGTTGAAGAAGAAACAGGTACTCATGGTATCAACATTACCCATGAACCAGATCAGCGATTTTTATTACGAAATGCATTTGCAGGCCGAGCCCGAAGTTATTGTTGGTATGGATGCAAAATATTTCTTCCCGGTATTTTACCAGGTGCAGCAATTACCTGCCTTATTTGTATATGATAAGAAAGGACAACTATTATCTCATCCGGCTACTATCGCCGAAGCGTTAAAAACTTTAAAACTCTAACTTATTGCTTAAGCCACTTCCCGGTAAGTAATATCTTATTTAGAACGCTTAACTGCACCACATAATAACCTCTTTTAAAATTTGAAACAGGTATCTTAATAATGGTATGAATTGATGCAGCCCTGTATTGTATCAAAGGTTTTCCGGAAATATCTATTACTGTTATGTTGATTGTACCCATAGAACCTGCGCCATTATTAGTTAAAACAAGTTCACTGGCAACAGGATTTTGTAAAATTCTCCAGCCACCTTTTGTTGTTTTTGTATCAACTAAAAAAATTTCGGACCGTGTAAGAATATTGTGTTGCTTATCAATAATTGACAACCTATAATAATACATTTTATCTTTCTCAACGCGTTCGTCGAAATCAAAAATATCGTCGTGTGAATATTGTTGAAACCGGTTATCAGTTACAGAAGTGGTCCACCGTTTTTTATCAAGACTTCTTTCTAAAATATAAGTTGAAGGTTTTGCATGATCGGTCATGTTCCAGGAAAAAACTGCGCTTGAATTTTTATAATCATAAATCGCTGTAAAAGATAAAGATTGCGCAAACAAAGTGTTTTTTAAAACAAAAAGGTTTAAAGAAATTAAAACTATGCGTAGCAATGCGAAGGCTTTGTATGTTGACTTCTAAGTTAATTAAACGGCAAATCCTGTTTAGTTAAATCTCTTGTAATTAAGAACTAAATGCTCCTGAAAAGATTTGATCTTTTGCGCTGTTGTCAAAACAGTGAATCATTTATCTTTGGCGGCACCAATTCATTTTTAAAAATTTTACAATGAAAATTACTGTTGTTGGAGCCGGGGCTGTAGGCGCTACTACCGCTGATAATATTGCCCGTAAAGAACTTTGCGAAGAACTTGTTTTACTGGACATCAAAGAAGGCCTTTCAGAAGGTAAGGCTATTGATATGATGCAAACGGCTACGCTACTTGGTTTTGATACCAAAATTACCGGCAGCACAAATGATTATGCAAAAACCGCCGGCAGCAAAGTAGTTGTAATAACTTCGGGCATCCCACGCAAGCCTGGTATGACGAGGGAGGAACTGATTGGCATAAATGCAGGCATTGTAAAAAATGTTACCACCAGTGTATTAGAACATTCTCCCGATGCCATTATTGTTGTGATAAGCAATCCTATGGATACAATGACCTACCTGGCTTTACAGGCAAGTGGTCTTCCAAAAAATAGAGTGATTGGTATGGGTGGTACATTAGACAGCAGCCGTTTTAAATATTATTTATCGGTGGCTCTTGGCTGTTCACCTGCGGACCTGCATGGATTAGTAATTGGCGGCCATGGCGATACCACCATGATACCGCTTACAAGACATGCGACTTATAATAGTACACCGGTTGCAAATCTTTTAAGTGCCGAGGTATTGAAAAAAGTAGCCGCCGATACAATGGTAGGTGGTGCTACGTTAACCGGTTTGCTGGGTACATCGGCCTGGTATGCACCCGGCGCTGCAGGAGCAGCTTTGGTTGAAAGCATTGTAAGAGATGAAAAGAAATTGATGTCTTGTTGTGTAAGTCTGGATGGAGAATACGGGCAAAAAGATATTTGCCTTGGTGTACCTGTGGTGCTTGGTAAAGATGGATGGGAAAAGATTATAGATTTTACACTTAATGAAGAGGAACAGACCACCTTTAATAAAAGTGCGGATGCAGTGAGAAATATGAATGGGGTGTTAGCTACCTTAAAATAAATATTTGATTATACCTCTTGGGGTTTCACTTAATAAAAAATTAAGCAAGATTTTTTAAAACAATCACCTTTACCCGTGCATAAAGTAATTAATGGAGTTTAAGGTTGTTAAAAAGAATTTTTAAATTTATATATCAACCAAATTGATCTTGAATAATACATTTATAGATATTGACCGTCTCAAAAAGTTGTATCCAAACGAATGGATATTATTAGGAAATCCGGAAATCAAAAACACGTCAGTTTTGGGAGGTGTTGTTTTATACCATAGCAAAGACAAAAAAGAAGTTTGCTACATTGGCAGAGATAAAACAGCCGGCTATACATCTGTTACCATTGCATTTGCCGGCGATCTGAAAAAACATCGGCAAACCGGAATATTAAGAAGGATATGACAGTGCTTACTTTCGATTTATCAACAGCCGAAGACGTTATAATAGTCAATGCATCAATCCAGGAAAAATATAAACTTAAACTTGCCTTAGATACTGCTGCAACTCATACAACGATTGACAGCAATGTTTTATATTTTTCCGGATATGACCTGAAAAATAGTGAAGGTGAACATGAAATTGAAACTTCAAATGGAATTATTATTGTAGAAACTTTCATTGTAGAAAAATTAGAATGCCTGCGAATTATAAAAGAAAACTTTGAAGTGCAGGTTTATGATTTTTTAGCACATGGCATAACTTCAGATTATGAAGGTGTAATAGGTCTTAAGTTTTTAAGAGAGCATAAATTTTGTATTGATATTGAGAAAGGCGAGATAATAGTTGAGGTGTAATAACATCAGCATAATAAAATTCATCGCGATACCTCTTGGCAGGATTTATGCACCAATCCTGAAAAATTATATATGAAACCAGCTTTAAAAATTATTATACTCGCTCTTGTATTAACCATACTATTTGAGGCTTGCTCATCAACCAAAAGTGTCCAAAGCAATACTCCAAATTCTAATGCCGGCACTTTTTCAGGGAAATGGACTGTAACTGATGTAAGGGTTGATATACCTGCTGATTACAAAATAAGCAATGTTTTTGACGAAGCGCCTTACCAGGATTTTAAAGACAGCCAATGGGAATTGATCCGAAACGGTAAAGGCTCTTTTACCTTGAACAAAGGCTCGCACCAGGATATCTTCTGGTCGATATACAACCAAGGCAATGAAAAAATGTTCCAGTTTAAAAAGCTGGAAGATAAAGACAAAGCAAAAAATGTGAATGATGGCTACCGTTTACAGATTATGCAGGCAGGAGATACGGCCTTTGTGTTAAGATCAAATCTCGATTTGGGCAATCAAAAGCAAGGATATATCACTTACAATTTCAGTAAAAATTAAATCGAATTCAATTTATAAGAAGCCTGTTCAACCATAAGTTTTTTTTAAAGAGATCATATCAATAAGCTTCCACTAAGGCCCTGCATTTTAAAACATATTTATCATGTATTTCATCCCCTCTTCTAAAGTAGAGGGTTAGGGTGAGGTTTATTATCTTGCAGCCTACATGAAAAAAATAGGCATTTTAGGTGGCGGCCAATTAGGAAGAATGCTGCTGCAGGCAGCGGTTAATTATCCGGTAGAAACCTATCTTATGGAAAATGATGCAGAGTGCCCCGCTGCACATTTGTGTCATCATTTTATAAAAGGTGACATCAGGAATTTTGACGATGTCTATAATTTCGGAAAGCATTTATATGCTGTTACAATAGAAATAGAATCAGTAAATGAAGACGCTCTTGAAAAGTTAGAACAGGAGGGCGTTAAAATATTTCCTAAGCCTGCCGCACTAACGATCATAAAAAATAAAATCCTTCAAAAGCAATTTTATAAAGAACATCAAATACCCACAAGCCCTTTTGTAATAACCGAAAACCGAGCAGAGCTAAATAACCATATTAACTTTTTGCCCGCTGTACATAAAATAGCCGTCGGTGGCTATGATGGTCGTGGTGTACAGGTTATTAACAAGGTGTCGGACATTGACAAGGCTTTCGATGCACCTTCAGTACTTGAAAAACTGGTGGATATCAGGAAAGAAATTTCCATGCTTGTCGCTGTTAGTTCAAAAGGTGAAACTGTAGTATATCCTTCAGTAGATATGATGTTTGACCGGCAGTTGAACGTGTTAGATTACCAGGTAAGCCCTGCTGATATTGATAAAAAAATTCTTTGGAAGCTTGAGGCCATAGCCCTTACCGTTGTAAAAAATTTAAAAAGCCCGGGTATTTTTGCGGTGGAAACTTTTATTGATCGTAATGATAATGTATGGGTAAATGAAACCGCCCCCAGAGTGCATAATAGCGGACATCATACCATCGAGGGCAACTTTTCGTCACAGTTTGATATGTTGTGGAGGATAATGCTTGACTATCCGCTTGGCAACACAAGCTATATACTACCTGCTGCAATTGTAAATATTTTGGGTGA
>JANLXV010000613.1:0-1532 GCA_031365305.1 Chitinophagaceae bacterium | reverse complement strand
CAAAGCTGCTCAGCCTCATCCATATAATGCGTGGTAATGATAACCGTGGTGCCCTTATCTCTTATGTTTTTAATCAGCTCCCACAAATTTCTGCGTGCCTGCGGATCAAGGCCCGTGGTAGGCTCATCAAGAAAAATAATTTTTGGCTGGTTGATCAGCGTGGTCGCAATTGAAAAACGTTGCTTTTGACCACCGCTTAATTCCTTGTATTTGTTTTTGGCTTTTTCTTTAAGATTTACCATTTCCAAAAGCGCTGTTGTATCAACAGCCTGGTTATATAAGCCACCGAATAAATGTAAAAGCTCATTAAGATGAAGGCCGGGATAATAGCCTGATGTTTGCAATTGTACGCCAATAATTTTTTTAATATTGCCGGGCGCCTTATCAAGATCAATTCCATTCACTACTATTTCTCCACTTGTTTTTTCACGCAGGGTTTCAATAATTTCCAGGGTGGTTGATTTGCCTGCGCCATTCGGGCCGAGTAAGCCAAATATCTCGCCTTCAAACACCTCGAAAGAAATACTTTTTACTGCCTGGAATTCTCCATAATTTTTCACAAGGTTTTTTACTGAAATACTAACTCCCGGCATCAGGTAAATTGATTTTTTTAAAACAGTGGCAAATGTAAGTTGTAAAAATGAGTTTATGGCTTTGCCGGTAGCGCCGTTAGGTAAATTTGTTTCGCTTTTTCCTGGCTTTTCATTTAGAATTTCTGTCGAAACCCGGTTTATTGCATTCTTCTTCACCCAATACATCGCGGAGTTATTTAAGCACTTATTTTTTTGTTGTGTTTTGAAATTACTTTTGCCGGCTAATATTTATCAGGTATTATGAAGATCTTCAAATTTGGTGGCGCCAGTGTAAATAGTATCGAACGTATTCAAAAAGTTCCGGCTATTTTAGAAAAATATTCAAATGAAAAATTACTCATTGTAATTTCTGCAATGGGTAAAACCACCAACGCTCTTGAAAAGGTGACCGGACATTTTTTTAAAAGCGAAAAGGCAATTGCTCTTTCTCTTTTTGAAGATGTAAAGCAACAACACATCACTTTAACCAAAGCATTACTACCAGCAAATAATGTACAGGCGTTGAGTGACGTGAACAATGTATTCACTGAAGTTGAATGGTTATTGCATGATAAGCCTGTAAAAGACTATGATTATTATTATGACCAGGTGGTTTGTTGCGGGGAATTAATGTCAACCATTATCATTAGTGCTTATTTAAATAGTTGTGGTAAGACTAATGAATGGATAGATGTAAGAGATATATTTCGCACAGACGATAACTTTAGAGATGCTACTATTGACTGGGTTTTTACACAAGGCAAAGTTGAAGAATTGATTGCACCTTTATTGCAAGGGGATAAGGTAATTATTACGCAAGGATTTATTGGAAGCACTGATCAAAATGAGAGCACGACTTTAGGCAGAGAAGGCAGCGACTATTCTGCAGCGATTTTTGCCAATATGCTTAATGCCGATAATCTTACAATTTGGAAAGACGTTGAAGGCGTGATGAATGCC